>NZ_JBMFGY010000071.1:6501-16824 GCF_049977125.1 Acidiphilium sp.
GCGGCGGCTTCGACGCGCTCAAGCGCGCCGGCGCGCCGACCACACGGTAACCCCGGCCGTTTTTCATCTTTAAAATGTAATGTCGGAAATGTCATGGTGCGCGCCTGATTTCAATAACGACCCCGTTCGGAGGCGAGATTCACGACAACACGACGTTCCGAACGATTGATTCGCGATGCTTTCCCGGAGAATTACGCTCGTCTGGGTGAATCTCAGGCTACAGCATGTCCTTCGGTTGAAACCCCTCCTGCTCGCCACCGTTCGCGTATCGACCGGCATGCCGGTCCGGTGCCGCCCGCCTCATATTGTGGACGGTCTCGCCGTGGTCCGCCGATCCTCGGACATCGGTCGCCGGCGGCCGTGTTCTAAATCGGTGGTGGCGTGGATTTCATCCGCTCCATCGCGAAGCGTGACGACACATTACGTAGCGGAATCGCTGCGATCAGTCGGCGATAGAATGCATCATAGGCAGGGATGTCCGGCACCATGATGTGGAGCAGATAATCGACATCCCCGCTCATCCGCCAGGCACCGACGATTTCAGGCAGTGCCGCAACGACTTCAGCGAATTTGGTCATCCAGGCTTCCGAGTGGTCGGCGGTCTCGATCGAGGCGAAGACCGAAACCGGATAGCCAAGTCGTTCAGGCGAGAGCACAGCGACGCGTGCGGTGATGATACCGCCTTCCTCCATGCGCTTGATCCGTTTCCAGCAGGGTGTCGCCGACAGGCCGACGTGGCTCGCGATGACCGCAAGTTGGGTCGTCGAGTCACGCGCGATGATACGAAGAATGGCGCGATCGATCGTATCGAGTGAGATCGGTGGAGCAACAGGGGGATCTATCATGGCGCGAAAACTCCGGAAAAGAAATCTGTCTTCCGCTTGAGTGGTTTTCGTTAGAAAATCAATCTTATTCAACCGTTTTTTTGGTGATCGTGAAGAAAGCCATTTTTTATCTTCGAGTTTCCCGCTATATTTTTTTCAGGAGATGACATGATTCCGATTTCGCTCGACCCTCGTTTTGTACGTGTTGCGGTGGCAGGCAATGGTCCTCTCGCGCTCCGTCGGCTCCGCGCGTTACGCGCTGCCGGTGCTGAAAATGCGCTGCTTTTTTCCGACACGCCGGATGACGCAGCCGTTGCCATCGCCGGAGCTTCGTTGCGCCGCAACATGCCTGATGCCACCGATCTTGCCGATCTTCACGCGATTTGGATTGTCGATCTGCCGCGGGATGTGGCGGAAGCCCTGGCGACCCGGGCGCGCGGGCAGCGTTTGCTCATCAATGTCGAGGATGTCCTTCCGCTGTGCGATTTTCACTCGGTGGCCGAGGTGCGGCGCGGTGATCTGCTGCTGACGGTGTCGACAAACGGTCGCGCGCCCGGCCTCGCGAGCATGATCCGGCGCAATCTCGAATTGCGATACGGTCCGGAGTGGGGCGATCGGGTCGAGGAGATCGGCGCGCTGCGGGCGAGTTGGCAGCGTGATGGCGTCGCCATGCCGGAGGCCGCCCGGCGGATCGCTGCGATCGTCGCTGATCGAAAATGGCTGTGCGATCGCGTGTGCGATTTCGCCGAACGTCAAACTTTAGGCTGACATCATGACCAGGACCGCCAGATTGCCGCGGACCGCTCCCTTTGCGGTCGAGGACATTGCCGCGCTCGACCACGTCATCAGTCGCGCTTCAGTCTCGCAGCGCGCCTGGTTGACTGGATTTCTGGCCGGTATCGACGCCGCCCAGGCCGAACCGGCGCCGCTCGCGACCGTGCCGCCCAAGATCAGGCTGACCGTTCTGTACGCCACTGAATCGGGCAATGCCGAGGCGCTGGCCGCAGCGGCGGCGCATGATGCGCAGAAGCGCGGATTTGCGGTCAAGCTGCTGGATATGGCGGATATTGATATCGCCAGTCTCAGGGATGCCGTCAATCTGCTGATCATCACCTCGACCTGGGGCGAAGGTGAGCCGCCTCAGCGTGCCGCGCCGTTCATGCGCGCGCTCCTGGCTGACACAGCGCCGCGATTGGAGGGTGTCGGTTTCGCCGTCCTTGCGCTCGGTGATCGGTCCTATCCGCAGTTCTGCGAAACGGGTCGTCAGATCGATGCGAGACTCGAAACCCTCGGTGCCAGACGGGTGGCGCCACGACAGGAGTGTGACCTCGATTACGAAGCGCCGGCCGCCAGCTTTATCGGCGCCTTGCTGACCAAGCTCGCACCGCCTGGGGACGAAGGCTCTGTCGTTCATGTCGATTTCCACCGGACCGATGGTGGGGTCACGACACGATCCGCGCCGTTTGCCGCCGAAATCGCGGTGCTGCATCCGATTTCCTCATCGCGCGCGGACAGTGAAACCCTGCATCTTGAACTCAACCTCACCGGTTCAGGCATCACCTATCAACCCGGTGACACGCTCGGAATCACACCTGACAATGACCCCGCCCTGGTCGATGCCATTCTCGCCGCGACCGGGCTTTCCGGCGATGAGTCATTACGTGGGACGCTGATCCGTGAGCATGATATCACAAGCCTCACCGATAAACTCATCGCCGACTATGCCGCCCTCACCGGCGAGTCCCGCCTGGCTGATCTGGCGGCGCGCTCTGCGTTTCGGCCTGGTCGTCAGCCGGTCGATTTGTTCGAGACGTTCCGCAACGAACTTGCCGCGCCGCAACTCATCGGGCTGCTACGCAAATTGTCGCCACGTTACTACTCGATTGCCTCCTCGCAGAAAGTCGTGGGAGAGGCCGCACATCTCACGATTGCCAAAGTCGCTTACCACAGCGCCGAGCGCCACCGGATCGGCGTCGCTTCGGGCATGATCGCCGAGCGACGCCGCGTTGGTGACCCCGTCCCGATCCACATCAAGGCCAACCCGCACTTTCGCCTGCCCGTGGATCAAGACACTCCTATCGTGATGATCGGTGCGGGCACCGGTATCGCGCCCTACCGTGCTTTCCTGCAGGAGCGTGAAGCCACCGCGGCACCGGGCGCAAACTGGCTGATTTTCGGTCATCGTCGATTTTTGCATGATTTTCTTTACCAAGTTGAAATTCTGCGTTGGCTGAAATCCGGCGTGCTCGACCGGATCGATCTCGCCTTCTCGCGCGATCAACCCGAAAAACGCTATGTCCAGCATGTGCTTTGGGAACAGCGAGCGGCGTTGCGCGCCAAACTCGACGAGGGCGCCACGCTCTATCTCTGCGGCGACGCGAAATCGATGGCGCGCGACGTGGACGCGACGATCGCCCGCATCCTGGGCGGTGAGGACCTCGCCCGCGGTCAAGCCGAACGCGATGCGTTGATCGCCGCCGGACGCTATAAAAGGGACGTTTATTGATGCTCGACACCATCGCCGCGACCAACGCCCTCGATCACCTGCGTGACGCAATTTATGCAAATCGCGGCAGAATCGCCCTGGTTTCCTCGTTCGGCACCGACTCCGCCGTGCTGCTCGACATGATCGCCCGGATCGATCCTGGTCTGCCGGTCATTTTTCTTGATACCGGGAGGCTTTTCCCCGACACCATCGCGTATCGCAATGCACTGATCGCCCGGCTGCGCCTGTCGGATGTTCGCACGATCCGCCCCGATCCCGCCCATCTCGCCCGTTTCGATCGCGACGCCACCCTGTTCGCGCGCGACCCCGACCTCTGCTGCACGCTCCGCAAAACCATGCCGCTCGACACCGCCCTCAACGGGTTCGACGCCTGGATCTCCGGCCGCAAACGCAACCAGAGCATCACGCGCGCCACCATCGAGGCCATCGAAACCGGTCCCGATGGCCGTTCCATCATCAACCCGCTGCATGACTGGACCGCCGCCGATATCGAGGCCTATTTCACATCACGCCGTCTGCCCCGCCATCCTCTCCAGGCCGATGGCTTCGCCTCGATCGGCTGCCATACGTGCACAAGCCGCATCCAACCCGGTGAAAACCCCCGTGCCGGACGCTGGACCGGCACCACCAAAACCGAATGTGGCATCTTTCTCGCCCGCCCCGGCATCGCGGCGTGAGCGGGAAGGGCGGTGCCACGCCCCGTGACCGGCCCTGAAAGGACAAGCAATGATTGATACGCTTTCGCGCAACGAGGACATCAAGGCGCGGAGTGATTTTCTCCGGGGCACGCTGGCGGCGGAGCTGGGCGTCCAGGCCGAGGGCGGCCTGAGCGAGGATGGCAATCAACTGGTCAAGTTCCATGGCATGTATGTGCAGGACGACCGGGATCTGCGGCCCGAACGGGCAAAGCGCAAGCTGGACCGGGCCTATATGTTCATGGCGCGGCTGCGTGTGCCGGCGGGCGTGCTGACGCCGCGCCAATATCTCGCGTTGGACCGTCTGGCGAGCGAGCGCGCCAACGGCACGATCCGCCTGACCACGCGCCAGACGATCCAATTCCATGGCATCATCAAAAGCAATGTTCGGGCCGCGCTTCAGGCGATGGACGCGGCGCTGCTCGACACGATTGCGGCGTGCGGCGATGTCAATCGCAATGTGATGGCGGCGGCCAATCCGTATCTGTCACGCGCCCATGCCGAGGCAGCGGAGGCGGCAAGGCGGTTGTCGGCGCATTTCCTGCCGCGCACCGGCGCGTGGCGCGAGATTTTCATTGGCGATCAACGGGTTCTCGGCGGCGAACCCGAGGCTGAGCCGATTTACGGTGCAACCTATCTGCCGCGCAAATTCAAGATGACCGTGGCGGTTCCCCCGTCGAACGATGTCGATGTGTTCGCGCATGATCTGTCGTTCATCGCCATTGTGCAGAACGGGTCGGTGATCGGGTACGACGTGGTGGCCGGCGGCGGCATGGGGGCGACGCATGGCGAGCCGGAAACGTATCCACGCGTCGGCGATGTAATCGGCTATTGCCCGGCCGATCAATTCATCGCGGTCGCGGAGGCGGTGCTGACCATCCAGCGCGATTTTGGCGACCGCACCAATCGCAAGCGCGCGCGGTTGAAATATACGATCGATACGCGGGGGTTGGATTGGTTCAAGAACGAGATCACCCGGCGTCTTGCGGTGCCGCTGGAGCCGGCGCGTCCGTTTGCGTTCAGCGGCAATGGAGACTGCCTTGGCTGGCAGACCGATGATGAGGGGCTGCATCATCTCGGCCTGTTCGTCGAAGCCGGCCGCATTGCTGATCGCGGCGCGGTCCGGCTGAAATCGGCGCTCGCCACGATTGCAGGCCAGGCTGGTTATATCGATCGCGGGTCGATCATCATGACGCCGAACCAGAACCTCATAATCGGCCGGGCCAATGATGCCGAGCGGGCGGCGATCGAGGGCATTCTGGCCAGTCATGGGATCAGTCAGGCGGTTTCGCCGCTGCGCGCTGGAGCTCTCGCCTGTGTCGCGCTGCCGACTTGCGGACTCGCTCTGGCCGAAAGCGAACGTTATTTGCCGTCACTGATCACGCGGATCGATGAATTGTTGAGCGTACACGCCTTGTCGAGGCAGACGATCAGCTTGCGCATGACGGGCTGCCCGAACGGCTGCGCCCGACCCTACGTCGCCGAGATCGGCTTGATCGGGCGTAATCCGGGGCGGTACAATCTTCATATTGGCGGGGCGGCCGACGGATCGCGACTGAATTCGCTCTATCGTGAAAATGCCGACGAGGCTGAAATTCTGGACGCACTCGCGCCGCTATTCGCAGCCTATGCAAAACATCGTGCTATCGGCGAGGCATTTGGCGACTACGTCCATCGGGCCAGGATTGCAGGCAATCCTTAGAGCGATAGGCGATTAGGTTGACGCGGCAGCGGCACCATAATTGCATGAAATCGCGCGAACAAGCATAACGCCCTAATGGCTGCCGGTCGGGGGGATATAGAAAGTCTCCTTGGCTGTAAAACGGATGGGCAGGAGCCGATAGATCTGCTGTCCCTTGATTGTCGGATCGAAGCTGGTGCTTTCGATCGCGGCAATCGCCTCATCATCATCGGTCACGTCGCCTGACGAACGGGCGATCCCGATTTTGGTGAGTTGGCCCTTGTCGTCCACCATGAACTCGTAGAACCCGACGCGCGCGACGCCCGGCTGCTTGAGCATTTTTGCCTCCGTTGCGTCCATCGCCGCGATCGAGGCCGCCTTTAGCGGTGGAAAAGAACTGGGGGGAATGAAATGAGGCTGCCCGGCGCCGGCGATACCGGGGAAAGCCAGAACAGGTAACGCGACCAGCAGAAGCGGCAACAGTTTCATCGGCGCGACTCCAAGAACAGGAACAACTCATGATAACGAAGTGCGCCTGTTCTTGGCAACGCATCAACCGACGGGACAAACCCCCCGTGCGCTTGGCTTGCCATCCGGGTGGGATCTGATCGAAAGTGTTTCGGCACCGAAGCCCGCCGTCCCATGTGCGGGGAACGCTGTTTTGCCGGAAGGATAGCAATTCGAGGCCAGCAGATACGCCATCACCGCCGCATATTGTGTCGGGTCAAGTGAGGCCGGGTTGTTGAACGGCATATTCTGGGTCACGATGGTTCTAAGAATAGAGATCGTATAGCCATTTTTTGCAGCAGTGGTCAGAAAATCAGTCCCCGCAATGGCGGGTGCCGCGACTCCCTGCAAATCAACACCGTGGCAACTGGCGCAGTTTTCCGTATAAATCGTCTTGCCCGCCTTGGCCTGGGCCATTGTGTACGAGACGCCACCCCCCGACGTGGCGGCGACATCGATCAGCCGAACCGGCGCTGGCCTCAGTCCGATCCTGGTCGGTTGGACCTCGCCATTTGATGACGATCCCGCCGCATGACGGGCGCAAAGCTGCCGCGTCATGGCGGCCGCGTGACTATACAGCACCAACATCGACCCTTCCTGGCGAGCCCGCGCACTCCCCTCGACAGCGATCGATTTGTTGCGATCCGCCGACGCATGCCAGATCAACCAGCCATGAACGAGCCCGTAGCCGGCTGCACGGGGCATCTTGCAGCCGTTTTCCATCGACGCACCTTCCGGCACGCCGAGTTCAGTATTGGCGATCGCCCCCTCCATCCCGCCAAAAACATCATATTGAGACGTCCGGCCTTCGGCGATTTCGAGCACCTGCAACGCACGCGAGGCCGCAATTTGGAATGCGCTCAGCCCCTTGGCGCGCCGGGCATCCTGCAAATCCCCCACCGCCGCCTGCACATTGATCAACACGCCGTGGAGTGCGGGAACGAAGGGCGGATTGGCGGTGCGATCGAGCAGATGGTTCACCTGGCCGATTGCGCCGGCCGCATCGCCCGGATTAGCCTCATGCGGATCGAACTGGCGCGATTCCATGCCGACCAGAGCGTTAATCGCGCGTTGGGCGGAGGCGACATAGCCGGAAGGTCCGCTCGCAGTAGCGTTTTCAGCCGCCATGATCGTGGCGATCGCGGCCTTGATATCGGCAAGCGCCGCCTGCGCCCTGGCATGATCGGACAGGGGGCGATTGGCGGCGAATGCCGGAGGTGCAACGATGGCCAACGCCATCGCCGCACCAATAACACAACCCAGCGCCGATCGTCTCATTTCGACAATGCAAACATCGTCAACATCGTGCCTTTATTGTCTTTTGGCATGTTCGGCAGTTCCTGATTGCCGGCCGGCCCCGATGCGACCGCAACATACTCGGTGCCACTCTGGTTGAAGGCGACCGGCGGTGCAATGATCGGCGAGCCCGTGTCATAGCTCCAGAGCTGCTTGCCGTCAGTAGCATTGAACGCGACGAAATCGCCGTTTTCCTTGCCGGTGAATACCAATCCGGTCGAGGTTGACAGTGCGCCGCCGGCCATCGGCAGTTTTTCCGCGGTACGCCAGGCGAAAACGCCGGTATCGACATTAATCGCATTCATCTGCCCGGTGTTTGGACCGACAAATTTAGGGAACGCCCCGCCCAGATAGAACTGGCCCCCAATATAGACCACGTTTTTGGTCGCCCGCCAGAAGCCGCATTCGTTGCTGCTCGGCAGATAGATCATGTTGGTCTGAGGATCGTAGCTGCCGCCATTGTATTCAACCCCGCCATTGGTGTTGGGGCAGGCGACATTACCCTTCAGGCTTGGTTCGGTATTTTGATGATATTGCATACTAACGGCAAGGTGGTTGACCAGGGCGCCTGTTTGCGAGTTCAGCAACCAGAAATTACCGGCCTTGTCGCCATCAGCCACCAACGGCAGCACTTTGCCATCGACCTTGCCCTTGAACAGGATGGGCGGCATCACCGGGTCCCAATCATGCGTGTCATGCGCAATGAACTGGTGATACCAGACCAGACGGGGCTTGGCGCCGGAAATTTTCAAAGCGACCAGTGAATCAGTGTAGAGATTACTGCCCTTACGCGCAGGGCCATTGAAGTCGGGCTGCGGATTGCCCGCATTGCCGTAAAGCATGCCGGTTTTCGGATCGAGTGCCATCATTGTCCACACCGCGCCGCCACCACGCTTCCAGCTATCACCACTCCATGTTTTATGGCCGGGCTGTCCCGGTGCGGGAATGGCATTCCATTGCCAGAGTTTCCGGCCATCCTTTGGGCTGAACGCGGCGACATTACCGATCCCGCCCCAGTCACCGTCGGATACCCCAAGTAAAAGTTCCATTTTTCCTGTTTTTGGATTTTTATAAGGTAGCGGTGCCATTGTAAAAAATGAATTCGTCGTGTCTTTGACGTCAACCACGTCGAACACAGTTTTCCCGGTTTCTGCATTCAGGGCAATCAGGCGGCCATCAAGCGTCGCGAGATAGACATTGCCATCAACCAAGGCGACACCCCGATTGGCGGCGAACGAAATTACATGAGGATTATCCGAAAATTCCCACTTCAGCTTACCGGTCTTCACATCAATAGCATAAACATGGTCATGAGCGGAGGTAATATAAGCAACGCCATGCCAGATGATTGGCGCCGCCTCGATCGGACCGTTATCGGATACCTTGAACGTCCAGACCGGTTTGAGTTGTTCGACATTGGCGGGCGTAATTTCGGAGAGGTCAACATACCTCGTGTTGTCATAATTTTTGGCGCCCAATATCCAGTTCGAATTATCGCTCTGGGTCGTGACATAATCCTGTGCGGATGGAGTAACCGCACTTGCCATCGCTCCGGCGCGCGCAACTCCTCCAGATCCGATCATCAGAGCGACTGCCGCGACGCTCGCCATCATGGCAGATTTAGGCTTCTTCAGAAGAAGATTTTTCATCGTGGATGTTTCCCTAACCAAGGTTATTGTTTGATTATTTTCACTCAATGTCAGATCCGGACATTACCTCCAGACCGCCATGATGATAACGCTACCATAATTCTTATTTAATTCAAGCTTATTCTGATCGGCCGCGCAACCAACGTTGAAGCCGAATGAAGCGATGTGGCGAAGGCGGCGTGGCGTCCTGGTTTGCGGGGAAATCGCCGTGCGCGGTATCTTCTGATCGGGCGGTCATGACGAGGCGGGCGACGAGGTGCGGCGACAACATCAGGGTGCATTGTGCCAGGTGGTGCTCAGAGACTGCTGCGCTGATCGGTGTGGCTGAACAACCCTGATCAACGCCGTGTCGCGACCGGTACTCTCTTGTGCCGACGTGATTTGCCACTGATGTCGGTCAAGAAGGTCGCCCCGTGTCGTCCGCTCCGACTTTCCGGCACGAACCGATATGATCCGACTTGATGATTTATTGACGGAAACTGGTGCTGTCAGAGGGAATTGAACCCTCGACCTCCTCATTACCAATGAGGTGCTCTACCCCTGAGCTATGACAGCGGCGCTTCGTGAGCCCTGAAAGGCCCGTCCGCCGCGCGGGTATATCCAAAGGGGTGACGCGGCGCAAGCGTGGCATCAGGCCAGGATCGGGCGATCACCACGGTGGCGGGAGAATTGCCAAGTCTTCATCCTGGACGGTGGAATTTGACTTGTCGAACGCCGGGTTCGGGACCAAGCTTGTGGCATGGAACGCAGGGATGGACCGATTATCGATATGACGCCGTCAGGCGGCTTTGCCGGGTCGCCGGCACGGGGTCCGTCGTTCGGGGTGATTCTGGCGCGGGTGGTGGCGTTCACCATCCTGCTCGGCGTCGCAGCCCTGGTATTCTGGCTGGCGGTGTTCACGGTTCCAATCCTGATGGTGATCGGTCTCGCTGGGTATCTGTATTTCCGCTTCAAAATGGCGCGGCATGGCGGCCGGTTCGGGTCGGTCACCGTGCGGCATTTTCGCCGCTAGAGCGATATGCGATTAAGTTGACGCGGCAGCGGCAACATAATCGTATGAAATCGCTCGAAAAACATAAAACTAGAGCGTTACGCTGAAAGCATAACGCTCTAGAGCGATATGCGATTAAGTTGACGCGGCAGCGACAACATAATCGTATGAAAT
>NZ_JBMFGY010000072.1:0-16434 GCF_049977125.1 Acidiphilium sp.
GACCATATGTCATCAGACCGACTTCCAAATGTCTTGCTTTTTGGAAACAAGTTAAGCAGGTGGCCCACTAATCCAGCTATTCGCGAGCCTCAGCGGAGGCGGATTCCCAATGTGGCTTTCATGCCACAACGCCACCGAAATGCTGCATTGCACAAAGTGATTTTCCCCGTCGGCCTAATTGAGCCATATTGGCTCTGAGCATTAGCGATGATGTCGCTTTGCTCTTTGGACGTTTCCTCCCTAAACTTGGCGGCACGAGAGTGCCGCTTCTTTTTTATCCAACACCCTGCACCCCGACTGAGGTTGAGCCACACTCTGGGGTGATCCGACCAGCGTTCGGTGTTGTCGTTGGTCCTGGCAACGCGCCGAGAACGGGGCCAGCCGTCATGGGGAATGGCCGCAATGGGTGATCTTCGCTCATATCGTCCGAGCGATGTCTTCCAAGTCGTAATTTCGCCCCTCACATCCCCATCCTCGGTCCCGGACGGTAACGCTGGTTTTCTTGTCTCATTTCGTCCATTTGCGCCTCCGCCCGCTCGATCAGATCAAGATCACTGGCAAAATCCCGCAACGCCTTGCGGCTCAGCAATTTCACCTCTCTTGTGAAGCGCGCCTTCGCCTCGGCCTCCCGCTTCTCCCGGGCAATCCGCGCCCGGTCGAACTCCGGCGACCCCCAGTACGGCACTGGTCGCGCCTCGAGGTCGTTTTCCAGCCACAGCTTCATCTGACGGTCGACCCACCGCTGGCGCAGGCGTTCAAGGCTAGCCGCCTTGTCGATCTGGCTCGGACGACGACGGAACCGCCGCACCGCCTGATCGATCAGCGGCGTCGCAGCTTCAATTACATCGCTCGACAGGCACCGTATCACCCGACCGATCTCCTGCAACGCCCCGCGCATGTCAGCAACCGCGCGATAGGTGTTCGTCAGCTCCTGGAAGAACGGCGTCAGCCGGTTGCGCCGCCAGGTCTGCACCAGCGTCGTCGGGTCCTGCCGCGCCGCCTCGCGCTGCTCGATCGGCTGGAACCCCGCATGCAACGCGCGCACTGCGCCGGTCTGCACCCGGCACGCCCGTTCCAGGAATGATGTCGCACTCTCCGGCATCACCTGACGCGACAGATTCTCCGCCATATGCGCCCAGAGGTCCGACAGGCCGATCGGACGCGGATCGCCGAGCGGGCGCCGCGCCATCACCGCTCCCCGCTCCGCCCCTTCCGATGTCACCATAAAACTCGCCACCCGATGCCGGCTCGCCGAAACATAGGCCTTGAACCCGTTCACCGTGCCACTCCCGCCCGGCATCGCCAGGATATGCTCCGTCCCGGTCGAACCCTGCGCCGCGTCGATCGTCAGCACATCGCCATAAGTCAGCCGGACCCGCCCATGCACAGGGTCGCGCAGCCGGTCCCAGGCAATCATCCCCTCCCGTCCGGTCCCGCGCCGCAGACGCAGCCCGCCGGCATCCACGCCGGTCACCTCCAGTACCGAGCCGTTGTTGCCGATCACCCCGTGACCACCATCGGTAAAACGCGCCGTCGTTCGCGCAAAGAGACGCACCCGATCCCCTATCGCCAAACGCAGGTCATACTGATCGTCCATCTGATCACACGCAGGCACAACCACCGCATCGGCACCGATCTCCCCCGCGGCACGGCGGCGCTCCCGGATCGCCACCGCGATCGCCCGGGCATCCGCATTGCGCGGCGCGGTCACGCTCAACGTGTAACCGACCTCATTCGCGTGCCGCGCCCGTTGATGCTGCCATAGATCGGCCACCGCCTCGACCGCTTGCTGGTAGCCACCCGGCACCATCATCGCCCGGTCCTCAGCGCGCAACCGTCCCAGGGCCAGATCGGCATAGCCCGACCGGAACAACAGCGCCGTCTCCCGCTCACTCTCCGTGTGCTGGCGAACCGAACTCAACAGTTCCGGCACCGCCTTCGGCCCCAGCGCCTTGCGCAACAGATCGATCACCGGACCCGCCTCGATCGACTGGCATTGCAGGGGATCACCGATCGCAACCAGCGTGCAATCGCTCTCCGCCCGCAGAAGCAGCAATTCAAGCATCTGACGCGTTCCGATCAGGCCCAGTTCATCGACCACAATGACACTGTCCCGATCGAGCATGATCTGCCCGCTCCTGATCCGGTCCAGCAGGACCGACAGCGCTGCCCGATCCTCGCTCGCGATCCCGGCCGCCTCCAGATCATCCGACTGCCGCCACGCCAGCGCCGCGCCATAAACCCGCCGACGCTCCGCCTTCCAGGCCGTAACCAGCGGAGCCAGAACGGTCGATTTCCCCGAACCGGCAACCCCGATCCCCACCGCAAACCGCCCACTCGTCCCCAGATGCAGCGCCAGTTCAGCCTGCGCCTTCCCCTGCTCGGTCGTCGCAAACTTCCCGAACGCCTGGGCAATACCAACCGCCAGATCGGTTTCCCGCAGAACGTCGCGCCGGTTTCCTGCCGCCCGACGCGCCAGTTCGATCAGCTCCGCCTCGCGCGCCACATGCATGGTCGTCGTCAGCCTCACCCTGGAACGCGGCCCGGCATGCGCCTCACCGCGGATCAGCCGGACCATCTGCCCGTCCTGGCGCACCCCAGCTTCGAAGAACAGCGTCATCACCGCATCGACATCGGTCTCATCGGCAATGCCGCTCTCGATCAGACCTCGCGCCGCTGCCACGCGTGCCACCGACTCATCGATCACCGCACGACGCTTCAGATCTCGTTCGAGAAGCGGCAGCGCCGCGTAATAAGCGATGATGATCCGCAGCGCCGGATAGACCGCCTCACTGACCACCTTACCGTCGCGGTGCAGCCCCTCCTTGATCCCCGCACCAGACACGGTGATCGGTGTCGGGAACGGCATCGGGGTCAGCGCCTCATTGACCTCCCCCGGTTGCGTGATGACGCTCCGCGCGCGCCATCCCAATGCCCGCGCCTGTTTCCACCAGGCCTGCCGGTCGCTCAGATCATCCTGCTTGGCCTGGCGCGGATCACCCTGCACCCCGCGTTTCGCGAGCCCGATCTGCTGCTCGGGCGAAAGCGCATCCCAATCAAGCCCGGCATCGCGCGCATAACGCCGCGCCGCCTCCACCCCACGCTCGGTCCGTTTCGAGAACGCCTGCCGCAGCGCCTCCGGTATGATCGTGATCCGCGCCGAACCTCGCTCCGGGTCCAGCTCCGTCCCAATCCCCGCCCGGCGCAGATTACGCGCCAGATAGGCCTGGTACAGCGCACCCCATTCATGAACGCGCCCCTCCAGCTGCTGCAGGTCAAGAGAGCCCACCCGGCCGCTCGGCGTCAGCACCACATTCGGCACCGCCACATGGGTATGCAATTGCGGATCACCCGCCACCTTCAGCGTCACCAACTCCGTGTGACTTGTCCCACCCGCCCCGTCTCGTCGTACCACCTCCACCGTCGGCCGGCTGGCAAAATGCTCGAACGCAATCCAACCGATCGCGCCCCTCTCCGCACCGTCACGCCCCCCCTTGCCACGCCGCGCCTGTCCGATCCCGCGCTCGACCACGCGCATCGCCGACTCCACCGCCTCACGATGAGCCTGCAGAATGATGTTCTGCTCCACCGGCGTCGGTGCCAGCGCCCAGGCCAGTGACACCGTCTTATCCGCCGACCAGCACAGATCGATATACCCGATCGCCGCGCGCGATGCGGTCAGACCGGATTGCAACGACCCCGGTACCACCACATGCCCATTCGCCAATCGCCCCGACCGGATCATCGCCAGTGCCGCTTCGCTGGGCTCCCTCTCCGTTACCCCGTAGAGCCGCAGGAACCGCTGCCGTACCGCGCCGGCATCTCCAGTCAGTGCCGTCCCGTCCGCTCGCTTGCCATCCAGGATATGCGCAATCTGTTCAGGCTGCGGCGCCGCGGACGGATCAAGCCCCAGGAGATCGGCCAGCGCCACCACCGGACGCTGCACCTGCTTGCCATCGATCGGCCATCCATCCGCGCGCCGGCCGCCCAGGATCGCCGCAATCTCATCAGCCGCCGGATGACGCGTCGGATCGAGTGCCAACAGACGCACCAGACCCGGATGCATGTCAGACCGCACCCGCGCCATCGTCTGCGCCAGATCCGCCAGCGCCGTCTCCGGCATCGCAGCGATCCGCCGGGCAAAAGCAATGCCACCGGACCCCAGGCCCGGATCCGCGCGGATCGCCGCGTCCAGCACCGCAACATCACCATGCCCACGCGGCACCGCTACGCCCGCCTTCATCGCACCGAGCCGCGCCTCGATCGGATCGGAACGCAGTGCCGCAGGCATGGCGCCATGCTCATAATACTGAACCAACGCCATCTGCGCCGACGACAGAGTCTGCTCGAGCAGATGCGCCGCCATCGCCCGCGCCGCACCGGGTGACCCCGCCGCACCCGTGCGATAGGTCAGCACCGGCTCATCCGATCACCCGCAATGACACGCGCGACGCAGCGGGTATCGCCACGTTGAACCACCGCCATCCTCGCGTGAGGCACACCACGCCCGCCACGATCAACCCTCCGACAGAACACGTCGCACCGCCGTCGCCACTTCGGTCCCGATCGCATCGGGAAGAGCGATGATGTCCCCCCTGAGCTGCATGATCGCATTACTCTGCGTGTTCAGCGTCACAATCAGCTGCTTGATCAGTTCACCCAGCTCCTGTTCATCCTTTTCCGGGGCGGCAGCGGCAATCAGCAGACGGCGAAGCATCTCTGAATGTGTCTCCTCGACCTCCAGCATCTTGCGCAGCCCGCGCTCCAGACCCTCAACCGTGTCACGCAGGGCCGTCAGCGATGCAACGATCTCACGCTCGGTCATGCCCCTCGCTCCCGCATGCCCCGATCGTCACGAGGTTCTGGCTTGGCGCGTCGAGATGCACAGGGGCAGGGATCACCGCCATACCGGCTCCCCGCATGGCGCGGTCGAATAACCCTCTGGTGATCAGGTCTCGCGACCCGGCATCCGGCACATCAGGCATGACACAGCGTGGCCCCGGTTCCGACGACTGTTGCACAGTCTAGCACAAGGGTGCCTTGGTCTGTAAAACATTTTTCTGACTTTGACGCCCCCACACCTTAACTCGATCACCCCCGTCAAATCAGCACTTTATCGACCAGCGAATAAACCGGCGTGCCGTTGATCGCTCGATCTTGATGATCCGCGGTCTGTCCCGCCACCACCCCGGCCGTCAGCCGAAGCAGGCGAGAGCAATGCGCTGCAATCATGCCGAAGCCGCCACCTCTGATCGCTCTTCACAGCGTATTTTGCTGAATTCGAACTCTGACCCCGATAGAATAAGCTGATCCTGCGGCCCTGATCCGCCGATGATTGATCGAACCGCCGGATTGTTTCTCATCCCCGCGACGCAGGAGGCCAATATGGCGTCTGGTAAGGATACCGGCTTCAAAATTACTCCCGACGAGATCAGGGCGATCGCCGATCAGATGAAATCCCTGCCCCATGCGCGCGATGCCGCCATCACCAGCAAGCGCGATGCGCTGGTCAGCCTGGCACCCGCCATCAAGGAAATGCAGGACAAGGGATATACCATCGCGGCAATCGCCGAATGGCTGTCGCGTCATACCCAGGTCAAGGTCAGTACCGCCACCTTGCGCGAGGCGATCAAGCCACGCCAACGCAATGTGAAGACGCCGATCCGTCAATCCAGGCCGAAGCCGGCAACACAGGCCCCGCAGCCAGAGATCACCGTGCTCGGCAAACCCTCCCCCCGCCCGATATCCGATACCGCGACACTGCCACTCGACGGTCTATGAAACGCCGGATCATCACCATCCTGCGGTACCAATCAGGGACAAGACACGACAACACTCACGGAACGGGTCAAACCCTGGTGACGATCGCGCTGGCTGATCACGCCAGGCGGCGACGCGGCGAGGCTTTCGTGCTGATCCATACCAATCCTGCCAATCAGGACGATCTTCTCTGTGTGGGCGACGAGGCCGCCGCGATCCACAGGATCGATCCCGGCCAGGCCGCAACAGGGAGCGCCCTCGCCGATGTCATCAGCGCAACCCCGGAGAGGATGATCATCATCACCGGCGGGTCTGCTGATCTGACAACGATCCACCAATCGGGCGCGGGTCGAACCCGGCACGCGAACCGAATCCCGGTCGCGTTCAGCACACTCCTGGTGATCCCGGATGCGCAAATCTTGCCGCTCGAGCTGCGCGAATTGACGCGCACCGAACCGGATCGGCTTTGGCTGATCGGGCGTTCTCGCTCTGACCGGATCGATGCCAGCCACCGCGATCCTGCGGGTTATCGCTCGTCAGACATCGATCGAAATGATCCCGGGTATCTTACGTTCCCTCTCCCGCCCGCCTGGGCCGTGCGCGCGATGCTGTTCGATCATCGATCACCCGCCGATCTCCTCACCACAACGCCCTTGTTCGAACGGATTGCCCTCGAACAATGGCGCAATCGCTGTGCTGAATTCTTCCTGCCGATCCTGGGTCAACCACGACGGTCCCGTGTCCCCAGCGGCGCATGTGCAATGCCATGACCTCTGCGCCACCCGACAGCACCCTGCCTGATGTCGCGTCCGTCTATCGCGAAATCGCCGGCACCGAACCGGATGCCATCACGATCACCCGCATCCGACGGATCGGCAGGCTCCTCAAGCTCACGGAAACCGATAGCGGCTGGATCCTGCTCGTGGTGCTGGCGGCACACGCCACCAGTGCCACTACCAATCTGCAGGCGGCGTCCACCCTCGCCGCTTCCCTCGGCGTCGCGGCCGGCAACGTCACCCGAACCGGCGAGGCCTTGCGCGAGGCAACCGAGACGGCCGTCAGCACAATCGCCGTGGCGATCGATCAGGCCAAGCCGGCATTATCGAATGTATTCGAAGCAGCGGAGAAACAGGCGCGTTGGTCGATCGCGGGGATCGAGGACAATCTCTCCCGCACGATCGAGGCAACCGGCAGCAAGACAGGCAGTTCGATCGTCACGCAGATCGAAGCGGCAGTCCGGCAAGCCACTGCGGCTTTCAACGGCGACACAAGGCAGATCGTCGCCCATATCGAAAACGCCATTGCCGCCGCTATCGCCTCCGCCTCGAGGACACTCGAGGCATCGGCAACCGATCTACGTGAGGGCGCCACCGCAGCACGCGATGCCACGGTCGAGGAATGGCGATCCAGAGCCCTCACCGCGATCAGCAAGGCCATGGCGGAACGTGTCCGGATCGATGCTACTGAGGCGCGTCTCAGTGCCCTCAAGATTAGCGGCGCCATCGTTGTCGCGGTGCTCATCATGATCGCCGTCATCTTCTATGGTTCCCATCGGGCAATCTGGCAGGACGGATACGCGACAGGCCTCACCGCGGCCGCGTTGCATCATGACCAGCAGACAATCCGGGCCTCCTGGGCCAATACCCCTGACGGCAAACTGGCCTACCGGCTCTATCTGGCGGGATCGATCCCGATACTCGCAAACTGCACCGAACCTGGTTGGAAAGTCGGGAAAGGCGGCACGGTTTGCTATCCCTACATCAAGAATAAAACGATCTATGGCTGGGGGATCGTCCCATAATCCCCCAGCGGTCGGAGCACCACTCACCGGAAGAAGGCCGCGTCATCATAGCGGCATTCATGGAATACAGCGTTCTCGGCCTGTACCCGGGCCGCCGGCGGCCCGAGACCAGCCTCGATTTCCACTTCTGATTATCCTATGATGATTGAGGACTTTGGACGGTTTCAGTCGATGATCTGGGGTCTTGGGCGAGCCGCCGATCCTGGTCCCGTACCATCCAATAGACGACGCCAAGCGATAGAATCGCCGCGGAGAGCCCGAATAGCTCGCCCTCTTCCGCCGTGCCGATGTCCAGAATTATAAATTTACGAGCCATCGCGAGCATCGCGATTAAAATGATAGACCGTACCCGAACGACGCTTTCTTGACGCGCCAGGACAACGAGCAAGGATCGTTTGAATTCAAGCGCAATAAGGACCGTGAATACCATCCCGAATACCGTTTGGAAAACCTCTTGGTTGTTGGGTTTCACCAAACCGGAGAATGTCATTGCAACAACCGCAATGGCAAGATGCCACGTCGCAGACGCGATGATTAGGATTATAAGACCGGTGAGCACTAAAATAATTGCGTGCTCAAAACTTTCATAGAAAGTTAAATCACGAAATGACGCCGCAACAATCTTGATAAGTGATCGAATGCGGTCGCCTTGATAGAATTTTTTAGATTCGTCGACGATCGTTTTCATGGTTTGCCGAGAGGTTACGACATACTTAACCCTGCATCAGAACAACGGAACCCTCACCATTGAGTGCATCCGGCACCCTTAGCACAGCAGGCAGATCCGCAACTTACCCGCGTATGCGGACGGGGCCGATCGACCAGCAATACCTGCGGCTCCATGAAACGCTGCGTCGTGAGTCCAGATGCGAGCAGCCGCCAGCAATCTTTGGCGGAAATACAATTCCCCGTTCAGAAGTGATTTATACTTTCATCGAATAACTACTCGTACTTTCCTCCGGAAACGCCGAATCCGGGCACTCCCTACTCACGCTCAGGCACCCCGTCGGCGGTCCCCAGGAAAGGGACCGCCAGCGTCAGGGACCACCGAATGCCATGCGGCCATTCAGCACCGTCCACCCTCCTTCCAGATTTCAGCTGTTGCTGATCGGGATCCGCTTTACCTGGCTCTCAGCTTCGGGTCTCTTGGCCGCCGTAACGGTCAGAACGCCGTTCTTGAAAACGGCACTGACCTTCTCGGGGTCTACGTCCGGACCGAGCTGCAGTGACCGTTGGAACTGTCCATGCCAACGCTCACTGTACTGTGCGCTGGTATGTTCCGATTTCTTCTCGCCCCGAAGCGTCAGCACACCGTCAACCAGCGAGACATCAACGTCCTTCTGGTCCATGCCGGGTAGCTCGGCGAGTATCTTTAGTTCTTTTTCGTCCTCTACGATCTCGATATGCGGCCATTCGCCTGCAGCACCGAAGCGTGCTGGCAAACCCATATCCAAACCTCGCGCGAAATCATTAAACATGCGGTTCATCTCCCGATGAAGCGCGAGAAGCGTATCACCTTCGTCTGAGGGACGACTGGTTGCGACAGAGCGATTGCGCGCCCAGGGAATAAGGTCGGGAAATGCCATAATGTTACCTCCATTTCTGCAGGTAAGCAGGCCCAGAAAGTAAGCTCGGTGCTTACCTGATAATCACCGTGGTGTCGTTGGGCTATCCCGGCAGTCCCAACACCGGTTTCAACCGCACTCCACTTTACGTCGGAGGCCGGTCGCCTTGCGATCCCGGACTGACTGGCGCCTCACCGAAATTTTATCTAATTTAGCGACGCTGCACTTCAAGACGTCCGTGACGATCGCAGGACAAAAATCACCCTTGTCCACTTATAGTCGCCCAGGACAAGATTGATCAACCGATAAGGTTAAAGGATTCCAACACCCATCATCGGCACCTGATCGACATCACCCGGCGCATCTGCCCGACCATGCGGCCACACGAGCTTGACTATACGGCCGCCCAACCGAACCTCACGCGCGAGCATCGATCAGAGCCCGGATTTCATCGAACAATGCGGCGGTGGGGTCGCAGACTTGGCGGAGCAGGCTGAAGTGATCGGCGCCCGGCACGGTCATGACTGTGGCATGATTGCCCGCGCCAGACCACGCGCGCACCAACGCGGCGGTCTGATCGTGAAATGCGGCGGTCTCGCGCCCGCCGGTCGCGAACAGCGCCTGCGGCAGACCGGGTTGCAGCCGATACAGCGGTGAAGCGTCATGAGCCTCGACAGCATCGAGCTGAAGCTTGTCGTTCAGCGGCGTCGCGCGCAGCGGCGCCAGATCATAGATGCCGCTGAGCCCGACGATGCCGGTGATCGGCGAGCGGGCGATGCCGCGGGCGGGCCAGTCGGTTAGCGCGAGTTCCACTGCCAGATGCGCGCCAGCCGAGTGACCCATCACGACGATGCGGTCGGCGGTGTCGCCGAGTGCTGGGATCAGGCCGCGCACCGCCTCGGTCAGCGCGGCGAGCGTCACATCCGGGCAGAGCGGGTAATTCGCCAGCACCACGCTGACCCCCGCCGCGATCCAGGCGGGTGCCAGAAACCGGAACTGCGCCTTATCGCGGGCCTGCCAATAGCCAGCGTGCAGGTAGACGAGGGTGGTACCGCTGGCCTCAGCAGCGAAATGATCGAACCTCGCACGCGGGTGCGGGCCGTAGGGAATATCGAGCGTCGGCTGCCCCGTGCTCACCGCTGCCGCACTCTCCCGCTCGAAGCCGGCGAGCAATTCTGCTTGGCTCTCGTGCAGCTGACCAGTCAGGTACTGGAACACCGGATCATCCACGGTGCTCACGACCGTGCCTGGATGGCGATCGCACCGGACGGCGCCGCAAACCCGGCAAGGCTCGCGTAGCCGCGCACGATGGCCGCGAGTTCATCGGCTGTGGCGACGGTTTCCAGCCGGTCGAACCCGGCGGGCGCGCGGGCGGCGATCAGGTCGATCACCCGCTCCGGGCCGCCCACGCGGTTCGAGTGCACGATTGCCGTGGTCACCGGCTGGCGCTCGGCCTCGTACTGTGCGAGCGCTGCCGGAACATCCCCTTCGGTGAGGCAATCGGCTAGGCATCGCGCGTCGAGAATCGCCTGCGAGGCGCCGTTCGAGCCGACCGGGTACATCGAATGCGCGGCATCGCCGAGCAGGGTGATGCGCCCCTGCGTCCAGACCGGTAGCGGGTCGCGGTCGCACATCGGGTAGCGAAAAATCTCCGCCGTCGCGCTGGCCAAGGCCGGAATATCGACCATCGGCAGGGCGAACCCCTCGATCAACCGCGCGAATTCCGCGAAGGCACCGCGCGCCGACCAGCTTTCGCGGCCGGGCGGCATCGTGCTGGCGTCGGCGATCCGCGCATAGACCACCCAGTTGGTCAGCCGCCGGTCCGACGTACTACCCGGTGCGATCGGATAGAACACCAGCTTGGCGGTGGCATCGCCCGCAATGATCATTTCATCGCGGCTGCCGAAGGCCGGCCAGTCCACCGCGCCGCGCCACATCTGAATGCCGTTCCAGCGCATCGGCGAGTCATCGCCCAACAGGGCGGCGCGCAGCATCGAGTGGATGCCATCGGCGCCGATCAGCGCATGGCCGGTCATTTCGCTGGTCTCGCCGTCCGCCGTCCGCACCGTGACCGTCACGCTTGCGGCATCCTGCGTCGCGCCGATCACCCTGGCATCCGCACGCACCGCCCCGAGGCCGAGGCGGGCCTGTGCAGTCTGCCAGAGCAAGGACTGTAACCGCCCGCGATGCGCCGAGATCTGCGGCACCGCATGGCCGGCGTAGCAACCGCGGGGTTCATGCCAGATCGTCTGGCCGCGCTGCGTCATGTAGGTGAGCGTGCGGGTGCGGATGGAAATGGTGTCGAGCGCGTCCAGCAGGTCCAGTTCCGCAAGCTCGGCAACCGCATGTGGCAGGATGTTGATGCCTACCCCCAGCGGCCGGACCGCAGGCGCAGCCTCCCGCACCTGGCACGCAATACCCCGCCGGTGCAGCATGAGCGCCAGCACCAGCCCGCCGATGCCACCGCCAGCGATGATGACCGGTGCCATCACGCCGGCGGTGGCAGAAACTGCACCTCATGCGCCGCGGCGATTCGCACCACCGCGGCCGGATCGGTCAGATTGTGGATCTGCTCAAACAGAGTGCGCAGCGATCGCCGCGGCGTGACCCAGAACAGGCAGCGCACCACGCTGTCCGAGCGGTTGAAAATGCCATGTGGCCGGTTCATCGGCATGCGGACCAGATCGCCCGCCGTCGCGACCTTGTCTTGACCGTCGAGCCATAGATCGAATCGCCCATCGATCATGTAGATGAACTCGTCCTGCGTCGGGTGGATATGCGGCGGTACGAACGTGCCGGGCGGAAAGACCGCGTGCCACGCCATCGAATGCGCGCTGTCCTGCTTGAGGGTGTAGGTTTGGCCGAGAATATTCCAGACCACGCCATCCAGCCCCTCATCCGCCTTGGTGATGCCTGGTGGTGTTTCGGTCATGCACGCGCTCCCTCTGGCTGCTGGTTCCGCGCGATCCTAACGGGAATTGCGCGGCTGGCCAGCCTGCGCGACACTCCGCCCATGCCCAACACAATCACCGACCGGCTCGACGCCTGTGTGAAATCCCTGCCCATCGCGTTTCCCGGCCCCGGTGGCGCCGTCGCAGTCCTGCGCGCGGGCGAGGTGTTGGTCCGTCACGCCTGGGGCTTCGCCGGCGATCTCCAGTGGACCGCAATGAGTATGGGGGCCGATCCGGTGGTCCCCCTGAAGATGGCGGTCTGAGCCGTGTCTCAACGACAAATTCGAGCACTCAAATGGAAGCCTCAGCTGTGAAACTTGCCGGCTCTCACCTGTCCTGGCTGGAATCGGAATCTATCCACATCCTGCGCGAGGCGGTCGCGGAAGCCCGCAACCCGGTCATGCTATTCTCTGCGGGGAAAGACTCGACCGTGATGGCACACCTGGCACTGCGGGCATTCTATCCGGCCAAGCCGCCATTCCCACTGCTTCACGTCGATTCAACCTGGGAGTTCAGGTCGCTGATCGAGTTTCGCGATGACTTCGCGGCTAAGCACGGCTTCAAGCTCATCACATATGCCAATGAGGAAGGGCGAGCGGCGAGCTTCAATCCCTTTGACCATGGGGACCGCTACACCCTGGTCATGCGGACGGAGCCCCTCAAGACTGCGCTCGACACCGGCGGCTATGACATCATCTTCGGCGGTGCCCGGCGCGACGAAGAAAAGTCGCGCGCCAAGGAGCGCATCGTGTCGGTGCGCGGCGCCGGCCACTCATGGAATCCCCGCCAGCAGCGGCCGGAACTCTGGCAGCTCTACAACACTCGCCTGGGTAAGGACCAAACCGCACGCGTCTTTCCGCTCTCCAACTGGACTGAGACGGATATCTGGGCTTACGCGTTGCTCCACAAGATCAAGCTGGCCCCGCTCTATTTCGCGGCGCCCCGGCCGGTCGTGCAACGGGCAGGGGCCTTCATCGTGGTCGATGATGAGAGCCGTATGCGGTTTCAGCCTGGCGACAAAATCCAGACCCGGACCGTCCGCTTCCGAACAATCGGCTGTTGGCCGGTCACCGGCGCGGTCGAGTCAGAAGCGACCGATCTCGCCGCCGTCATCGATGAAACCCTGCGGGCCTCATCCTCAGAGCGGCAGGGGCGCATCAGCGATGGAGAGGATGGCGGCTCGCTCGAACAGAAAAAGCGCGAGGGTTATTTCTGATGACGCCGGCCGAGGATCGTCCCTACAAGAACACCGTCTCCGTTCTCGCCACGATCCACGGGAAGGGGCATTGTCAAGCTGATCGGATGAGGTGCGATTTGACTGAGCTCGACTTTCTGCATCTCAAGCGGCGAGCCATAGAGTCTGCACGAGTCGTTTTAGCAAACGTGCCGGTATTATGACGGCATCGTTCATTGGCCGGGACATCTAGAAATCCGATGGCGACCAGAGGACGCGGAGGACGGCGGCGATTGCGTCGGTGAAGGTTGGTTCTTTTTTGTCGTACCATGCGGCGGCATGGGGTCGGAGGAGTTGGCGGTCGGACGTCGCCAATGCGCTGGCCCAAACGATAATCATCGAGAACAGTCCGAGCTGGACCGGGGTGGTTCGCAGGATGGCGAGGTCCGACCACTGACGTTGGGTTTCGATGCCGAGATGAGCGCGGACCTCCTGGAAGGTTGTCTCGACGCGCCAACGGAAGACGAACCATTGAAGGATTGTCGCAGGCGCGGCAGTGAGATCGGTGCTGAGAAATGCCTGTGGCTCATGTTCGCCGAGCGGATCGCGCACCAACACCCAACGAATGGGCACTGGTGGAATGCCGCTGTGGTACCAAACGGCGGTGCCGGTGGCGGTTTGCAGCGTGCGTTGTTGATCGCCATACCACTGGGACAAAGTAACCGTGGTCCAGATCGTCTTGCGATTGTTCAGGACAGCGCTGAGTTTTGGCAAAACCTTGCCTTTCAGTGGGGGGCGACCACGCTGGTTGCGCTTGCGCGCCGGAGCAGGTTTGAACAGATTTGCGTCGAGCCGCAGGCGCGTGATCACGCACACATGGCGACGCACGGCAGCAAGCAGATCGAGGGCGGCGAAGCCGTTGTCGCCGACAATGACCAGTTCGCGGTTGGGGAGCCAGCGTTTGGTTTGCAGGATCGCCTGCCGCGCCCAGGTCGTCAGCGTCTTGTGCCGTTTGCCGTGAGCTTCGCTCCATCGCGCGGACGGCGCGAGAATGGTCAGGAACGGCAGCGCCCAGCGGCGGGCGGCCCAGGGGATCGGCACGATGACCATCAGCGACAGCCAGCGCAGGCCGCTCGTCTTGACGAAATGTCCCTTCGACGAGCGCACCGGGTCACGATAGATGCCGCGAGCCTTGATCCTGGCCCCCCATCGGCGTTCGATGGTGTCGTCGATGCCAATCACCACCGGGCCAGTGGGCAGCAGGCTGTCCAGAACATGAAGCAGCAGTCGCCGCGCCAGGCCGCGCGCATCCCAGCGCGCCCGGTTGAGCACTTCGTGATAACGGCCGAAGCCCGGTTCATCCCCGAGCCCCATCACGCGCAGCGCCTGCGTCACCGTGCGTTTGCCGGGAGCCAGCACCGCACCTGCTACCAGAACGAGAACATGGTTCCATACAGGGGCTGTAAAACACGGCCGGAACACCGAAAGCCAAACGGCCAGGATCGGCGGAGCCAGGGGGAGATCGGTCGCCGCGGCGGCCACAGGACGATTCGCTTTCATCACCGTTTTGGAATCGACTCCGGCCCGCGCCGCAAGAGTCCATGTGATGGGATGGGATGTGCCGTACGATCGACCGGGAGTATCGTTCCCGTCATGACCGATCCGATCATTCAACGCGTCGAGACATTTCAATGTCCACGTGGGAAGCTTGTCGCCGAGCGGCGCAATCGCGGCTATACACTTTATCATGCGCAGTCCGGTCGCCCAGTCGCCAGGTTGCGGCCAACCACCCAGGACGATCGGGTCGAGGTCCTTTATTGGTCGCTCTGGAAAAAAGCATGGACCTGCGGCGGGCCGCTCGGACGCGCGACCTTCTCAATCGACCGCGCGCTCGAATTCATTGCCGACCAGGACATATTCTGGACGGTCACATAGTCCGAAAACCTGCCTAAAAATGCGGAAAGTCGAGCTTAGAGCCCGATCCGAAAGTTATTGAGCGATACCAGTATGTTGTGATTCACGCCGTCTTTGCGAAGAGATGGAGTGAGGCATGGCATGGTCTGATATCGCCCGGCGCGGGCATAACCGAACGGGCTTGCGATATCCATCGGATATGACGGACAAGGAATGGGAAGTGGCGGCACCATTCATCCCGTCTGCCAAGCGTGGCGGACGACGGCGTACAACCGATATGCGGGAAGTCGTCAACGCAATTCAACGCAATCCTGTATCTCGCGGCGAGCGGATGCGCTTGGCGCCTGCTTCCCAAATGCTTCCCGCCGGTATCGACAGTGCGGCGCTACTTCTACGCATGGCGCAACACCGGACTATTCAGCGCGATCAACACGGTGTTAGTGATGAACCTGCGCGAGATTGAAGGCCGTGCGGCTTCCCCGAGCGCCGGCGTCCTCGACAGCCAGTCGGTCAAAACCACGGAAAGCGGCGGGATTTCAGGCTATGACGCAGGTAAGAAGGTGAAAGGCAGAAAGCGCCACATCGTCACGCACACGTGTGGATTTCTGATCTTCATCCTCATCCATGCCGCAGATATTCAGGATCGCGATGGCGCCGTCGATGTCCTGGCCGCGATCCGATACCGCTTTCCCTGGCTGCGCCACATTTTCGCCGATGGCGGTTATGCCGGCGAGAAACTCCGCAGCGCACTTGCCCCTATGGGGCAGTGGACCGTCCAGATCATCAAGCGATCCGACACCACCAAAGGCTTCAAGGTTCTTCCCCGCCGATGGGTCGTCGAGCGAACATTCGCATGGCTCGGTCGATGCCGACGTCTCACCAAAGACTGGGAAACTACCACCGAATCTTCAACAGCCTGGGCTCTCATCGCCTCAATCCGCATGCTCACTAGGCGCACTGCAAGGCATTGCGCCGCTTGATAAACTTTCCTGTTTACCCACCTTGTTCAGCCGTATTCCGTGATGTGCAAAATAGGAGCATTCAGGCATGAGCGGAGGTTTTCGATGGCGCGCAATGCGGTGCAGTTGCAGAAGGGGCTGAGCGAGGCCGAATTTGATCGGTTGTACGGCACCGAGGAGCAATGCCGGGCTGTGGTGATCAAGCTGCGTTGGCCCGATGGGTTTTCCTGCCCGGTCTGCGGCGGGACATCCTACCCCATCTTTAGCACTAAAACGATCATAATATGCAACGAAACCGCGCAACATACTG
>NZ_JBMFGY010000073.1:0-5359 GCF_049977125.1 Acidiphilium sp.
GGCGTGGTGCGGGTGGTGGGGGATTGTGCCGGGGTCGAGGAGCCGGGGGGGCTCGCGTATCGGATGGCGTGGATGCGGGCGTTGCTCGATACCGGGGGCGGTGATGTGCCGGCTTGTGTGTGTGAGGCGGTGACGCGGGAGGATGTGTTTGCGTTGCATCCGCCGGGGTATCTGGGGCCGGAATCGGCGGCGATGGCGGCGCGGGATTATGCGGGGCTGCTGGCGGAGGGGCCGCCGGATCATGATCAGATGAAGCGTTTGACCCGGGTTTCGATGGGGGCGTGCCAGGCGCGGCGGTGCCGCGAGCAGGTGGCGATGCTGTTGGCGATCGGGGCGGGGGGTGATGTCGGGCGGGTCAACCGGGCGGGGTATCGGGCGCCGGTGCGGCCGTTGAGCCTAGCGGCGCTGGCGGCACCGGATGACGCGGCGAGTGCGGCGGGGTGGGATGTGTGGTTCGGGATTGTCAGCCAGTGGGTGCCGTATGACGAGATCGGCACGGCGCGCGAGGCGGATTATATCGCGGGGGACATGCATCTGTGATTGGCGCTGCCGTGGTGATCGTGGGGGGCGGGGTGACCGGGCTGAGTGCGGCGTGGTGGCTGGCGCGGGACGGGGTGGATGTTCTGGTGCTCGACAAGGGGGTGATCGGGTATGAGGCGTCGAGCCGGAATGGCGGCGGGGCGACGCATTATCAAAGTCCGCTGTTTCATGAAGAGCAGCGGTTGTGGCCGTTGATGGATGAGTTGCTGGGGTATCCCACCGAGTATCGGCCGGAGCGGATCGTGATCGCGATGAACGAGGATCAGATGGCGCGGTATCGGCGGATGCAGGGGATATTGGCGCGGCTGGGATATCGGGCGGAGGAGATGGATGCGCTTGAGGTGAGCGCCGCGGTGCCGCTAGCGGGCACGCGCCATGTCGGCGGGATGCATATCCGCACCGGGGGGCAGGCCAATCCGCAGCGGACGGTGCAGGCCTATGGCTGGGCGGCGCAGGATCATGGCGCGCGGATCATGCAGCATGTGCCGGTGCTGGGGATCGAGATGGCGCGGGGGCGCGTGGTGGGGGTGCGGACGCGGGACGGGGTGATCGGGTGCGATCAGCTCGTGGTGGCGGCGGGGCCGCAATCGGGGGTGTTGCTGCGCGGGATCGGGATTGATTTGCCGTTGGCGCCGGCGCGGGCGGAGATGATCGTGACGGAGGCGGTGCCGCTGATGCCGCTGGGCGGGGTGGATGGCAATGGGCTGTATGGGCGGCAGACGTTGCGGGGTAACCTTGTGTATGGCGGCGGGTGGCATGAGTGGCTGGCGGAATTGCCGCTGGAGGGGGCGTTGCCGCGGCCTTCGAGCCCGGTGATCCGCCAGATTGCGTTGCGGCTGGCGCAGATGTTGCCGAAGGTGGCGCATGTGCGGGTGATCCGTTCCTGGGCCGGGATTGTTGAGAATACGCCGGATGGGCGGCCGGTGCTGGATCGGCCCGCGGCGCCGGGGAATGTGACGGTGGCGACGATGTCGAGCGTGGGGTTTGGCCTTTCGCCGGCGAGCGGGCGGGCGGTTCGGGATTTGGTGGTCGAGGGACGGTGCGGGTTTGCTGAAATCGGCAAGCTGTCGTTGCGGCGGTTCGAGGGGTTGGACCCGGCGTGGCGGCAGCGGCTTGGATGGGTGACGCCGATGGATGAGGTTGCGGCATGAGCGCGGGCAAGGTGCTGGTGGTGGGCGGCGGGATTGCGGGGTTGAGCACGGCGTGGGGCCTGGCGCGGCGGGGATTCGCGGTCGAGTTGTTCGAACAGGGGGCGCTGCCGTGTTCGAAGGCGTCGTCCTATGACGAGCATCGGATCATTCGGAATGCGTATGGCGAAATGGAGGGGTATGCGGATCTGATGCCGGCGGCGTTCAGCCTGTGGGCGGCGCTGTGGGCGGCGATCGGGGTGTCGCATTATGAGGCGATGCCGGCGGTGTATGTGATGCGCGGCGAGAGCGACTGGTATGAGACGACGCGGCGCTCGATGGCGCGGCTGGGGGTTGAATGTGAGGATGTGCCGATCGATGCGGCGATGGCGCGGTATCCGATGGTCAATCCGGATGGGGTGACGCGGGTGGTGCGGACCGGGGGGGCGGGGATTTTGTACCCGATCCGGATTTTGACCGATCTGGTCACGCTGATCGCGGGGCTGGGGGTGGTGTTGCATCCGGATACGCTTGTCGAGTCGGTTGATCTTGAGGCGGGATCGGTGCGGACGGCGGCGGGGGTGATCAAGGGCGATGCGGTGGTGGTGACGGCGGGGGCGTGGGTGAACCGGCTGGTGGCATCGACGATCGGGGTTGCGGTGCCGTCACGTCAGGCGGTGATGTTTCTGGCGCCGCCGCCTCGGCTGGCCTCGGCGTGGCGGGCGGCGCCGGTGCTGATCGATATCGGGGCGGACAGCGGGACGTACACCTTGCCGCCGCGAGCGGGGACGCGGTTGAAGATCGGGGATCATCAGTTCACCCGGCGGGGCGATCCCGATGAGGATCGGGTCGGGAGCGATGCGGATGTGGCGCGGCTGGGCGCGGCGGCGCGGCGGGCGTGGCGGGATTTTGATGATTACACGGTGCTGGAGCGCAAGGCGTGTTTTTACACGGTGACGGCGGATGAGCGGTTTCTGGTGCGGCGCGAAGGGGCGCGGGGATGGCTGGGGAGTGCGTGCTCGGGGCACGGGTTCAAGCTTGGGCCGCTGATCGGGGATGGCATTGCCGGCGCGATCGCCGGGGAGCGGACGGCGGTGGCATTGACGGTGTGGGCGGCCGGGCGGGCGGCGTGATCCCGCCCGGGTTGCGCTCAGATCACCATCGTGCCGCCGTCGATCGCGAGGATCTGGCCGGTGATGTGGCCGGAGGCGGCGGAGCAGAAGAGAAGGGCGGCGCCTTTCAGATCGTCGTTGTTGCCGAGTTTGCCGAGCGGGGTGTGGTGCAGCACCTGTTGTTCGAACTGGCCGAGGATGCCCTTGGTCATTTTGGAGGGGAAAAAGCCCGGCGCGATGGCGTTGACCGTGATGTTGTGCGGCCCCCATTCGGCGGCGAGCGCGCGGGTGAGATTGATCACGGCACCTTTCGAGGTGTTGTAGGGGATGGTGCCGGTGATATCCGGATGGTGGCCGCGCAGGCCGGCGATCGAGGCGATGTTGAGGATTTTGCCGGCGCGGCGCGGGATCATCGAGCGGCGGGCGATTTCCTGGGTCAGGAAGAACAGGTGGTTGACGTTGAGGTTCATCACGCGCGCCCAGGCTTCGGGCGTCACGTCGGTGGCGGGGGCGCCCCAGGTGGCGCCGGCGTTGTTGACCAGAATGTCGATGCCGCCGTGCAGGGCGAGGGTGGCGTCGGCCAGGGCCTTGGGACCTTCGGGTTTGCCGAGATCGGCGACATGGGCGGTGGCGGCGATGCCGAGGGAAGCGAGGTGACGGATGGCGTGGTCGAGCTCGTCGGGCTTGCGGGCGGCGATGGCGATCGTGGCGCCGTATTCGCCGAGCGCCTCGGCGATCTGCAGGCCGAGTCCGCGAGAGCCGCCGGTGATCAGGACGCGTTTGCCGGTGAGGTCGAACAGGGATTTCAGCGTGGCCATGGCGTTTCCTTGTTTTGAGGGTCCCGGTGGAACCGGCGGATATTGACGGGCGCGATACGCTCCTATCCTATGGCGTTCAAGTCCTGGGGTGAACCGGGACGTCAATCCGGAGGAAGCGTGCGATGAATGAGGTGCAAGCCCCGTTTCAGTATCAGTTGCTGATCAAGCAGATTCTGAAAATGCCGATCGCGCAGGCGAGTCGCCGGCAGATTGTGTATCGGGGCGAGTTGCGGTTCAGCTATCCGCAATTCGTCGAGCGGGTGCATCGGCTGGGCGGCGCGTTGCGCGCGCTCGGGGCGGGGATGGGCACGCGGGTGGCGGTGATGGATTGGGACAGCCATCGTTATCTCGAGGCGTATTTTGCGGTGCCGATGCTGGGGTCGGTGCTGATGATGGCGAATATCCGGCTCAGTCCGGACCAGATCGCCTACACGATCGACCATTCCGGGGCCGAGATTCTTCTGGTGAACACCGATTTTCTGCCGGTGCTCGCGGCGATCAGGGATCGGTTGCCGAAGCTGCGGGCGGTGGTGCTGATGAGCGATCAGGCGGCAGCGCCGGCGTGGGCGGATAGCGCGGGCGCGTATGAGGCGCTGCTGGCGGCGGCCGATCCGGCGACCGCCTTTCCCGATTTCGATGAAAACACGCTGGCGACGACGTTTTACACCACAGGGACGACCGGATTGCCCAAGGGGGTGATGTTCAGCCATCGGCAGTTGGTGCTGCACACGCTGGCGCTGATGTCCACGTTGATGATGGCCGGGCTGAACGGGCGGATTTCACGCGAGGATGTGTATATGCCGCTGACGCCGATGTTTCATGTGCACGCCTGGGGGTTTCCGTATGTGGCGACCATGATGGGGATGCAGCAGGTCTATGTCGGGCGGTTTCTGCCGGATGTGGTGGTGCATCTGCTGCGGACCGAGCATGTCACGGTTTCGCATTGCGTGCCGACCATCATGCATATGATCCTGAACGCGCCGGCGGCGAAGGCGATCGATTTCACCGGCTGGCGCGTGATCATCGGCGGGTCGGCGCTGCCGCGGGCGCTGTGCGAGGCCGGGCTGAAGCGGGGGATCGATATTTTCGCCGCCTATGGCATGTCGGAAACCTGCCCGATCATGACGATGACCCAGTTGCGCGGCGATATTCTCGATGTCGAGCCGGATCGGCGCGAGGCCGAGATCCGGATGCGCCTGGCCGCCGGCATGCCCGCGGCATTGTGCGAGGTGCGGGTGGTGGATGAGGCGATGAACGATGTGCCGCACGACGGCGCATCGGTCGGTGAGGTGGTGGCGCGCTCGCCGTGCCTGACGCCGGGTTATGCCGGCGACGCGGCGGCTTCGGCGGCGTTGTGGCGCGGCGGGTGGCTGCATACCGGGGATATCGGCACGATGGATGCCGACGGATTTCTGCGGATCGTCGATCGGGTCAAGGACGTGATCAAGACCGGCGGCGAGTGGATTTCCTCGATCGGGCTCGAGGATATCGTGCTGACCCATCCGGGCGTTTCGGAGGTTGCGGTGGTCGGGGTCGCCGATGAACGCTGGGGCGAGCGGCCGGTGGCGTTTGTGGTGCCGCGGCCCGATGCCGTGATCGATGCGGAGGCGGTGCGCGCGCATGTGCGCGCGCATGCCGAGGCCGGCGCGATTTCGCGCTATGCCGTGCCGGACCGGATCATCATCGTCGAGGCGCTCGACAAGACATCGGTCGGCAAGCTCGACAAGAAGCTGATGCGGACGAAGGCGACCGCGATGATGAC
>NZ_JBMFGY010000073.1:5459-16206 GCF_049977125.1 Acidiphilium sp.
CGACGACGGGCGTCGTTTGAGTGTGGCGCAACGCTCGGTTTCGCCGGCGGGGGTTGTGTTGCGATCGCGGCGGGGCGCATTGAGGGCGAGACGGTATTTTTGAAAACGATACAGAACCGAAAGAAATAAACCGCCATGAAACTGCATGAGGTCCGCGTCCATCCCTCGAAATCACTGCTCCGGCGCGAGGATCAGCTGGCGTGGAAAATCGCCGGTGTTGCGGTCGATCGGGTCGCGGTCGAGAAGGATGTGGCCGCGATGATCATCAACCGGATCATCGACAATGCGGCGGTGGCGATTGCCGCGATCAACCGCGGCCCGGTGGTGGCGGCGCGCGGCATGGCGCTTGGCCATGCGCGACGCGGCGGGGCGAGTGTATTCGGGTTGCCGGGACGCAAGACCTTCAGCCCGGAATGGGCGGCCTGGGCGAATGGCACGGCGGTGCGCGAGCTTGATTATCACGACACGTTTCTCGCGGCGGATTACGCGCATCCGGGCGATAATATTCCGCCGGTCCTGGCGGTGGCGCAGGCGATGGAGCGGAGCGGGCGGGATCTGATCCGCGGCATCGCGACCGGCTATGAAATCCAGATCGATCTGGTGCGGGCGATCTGTCTGCATGAGTTCAAGAAGGATCATATCGCGCATCTCGCCCCCGCCCAGGCCGCCGGCATCGGCGCGCTGCTCGGCCTCAAGCAAGAGGTGATTTTTCAGGCTGTGCAGCAGGCGGTGCATGTGAGTTTCACCACGCGCCAGTCGCGCAAGGGCGAGATCAGCTCGTGGAAGGCGTTCGCCCCCGCGCATGCCGGGAAACTGGCGATCGAGGCGGTCGATCGCGCGATGCGCGGCGAGGGCGCGCCCAGTCCGATTTATGAGGGCGAGGACAGCGTGATCGCCTGGATGCTCGGCGGCAAGGACGCCGTGTATCATGTGTCGCTGCCCGAGAAAGGCGAGACCAAACGCGCGATCATGGACAGTTTCACCAAGGAGCATTCGGCGGAATATCAGAGCCAGGCGCTGATCGACCTCGCGTTCCGGATGCGCGGACAGATCGAGGATTTCGGTGCGATCGAGAAAATCGTGATCCACACCTCGCATCACACCCATTACGTGATCGGCACCGGGGCGAATGATCCGCAGAAAATGGACCCGAAGGCCTCGCGCGAGACGCTCGACCACTCGATCATGTATATCGTTGCGGTCGCGTTGCAGGATGGCGTGTGGCACCATGTCGAGAGCTATGCGCCGCAGCGGGCGCAGCGGGCCGACACGGTGGCGCTGTGGCACAAGATCGAAACGAGCGAGGACCCTGAGTGGACGCGGCGCTACCACAGCAACGATCCAAACGAGAAGGCCTTTGGCGGGCGCATCGAGATCCGGTTCAAGGATGGGTCCACCCTGGTCGATGAACTCGCGGTCGCCAATGCGCATTCGCTTGGCGCGCGGCCGTTCGGGCGGGATGATTACATCCATAAATTCCTGACGCTGACCGGCGGCATTATCTCCGCGCGGGAATCGGCGCGTTTTCTGGAGGCGGTGCAGGAATTGCCGAAACTGCCCGCGGGCGAGTTGGACCGGTTGAACGTGGCCTTGCCGGGGGGCGCGTTGGGCGAGAGCAAACCGGGGCTCTTTTGAAATCCGAACATCGGGAGGAGGCGGCGATGAACGAGGTGATGGCACCGAAGCCGAAGAAATCGGTGGCCCTGTCGGGCGTGACCGCCGGGAATACGGCGTTGTGCAGCGTCGGGCGGACCGGCAATGACCTGCATTATCGCGGCTATGACATTCTCGACATCGCGGAGAGCTGCACGTTCGAGGAGATCGCGCATCTGCTGGTGCATGGCCGCTTGCCGAGCCAGAGCGAGCTTGATGCCTATCGGAACAAGCTGAGGCGGTTGCGGGGGATTCCGGCCTCGGTGCGGCGGGTGCTCGAAGCGATGCCGGCGGCGGCGCATCCGATGGATGTGATGCGCAGCGCGGTCTCGGCGCTGGGCTGCGTTCTGCCCGAGGCGCATGACCATAACGTCGCCGGTGCGCGTGACATCGCGGACCGGTTGATGGCGTCGCTCGGCTCGATGCTGCTCTATTGGTATCATTACGCGACCAATGGCCGGCGGATCGAGGTTGAAACCGATGATGCGGGCATCGGCGGGCATTTTCTGCATCTGCTGCATGGCCGGGCGCCGGATACGGTGTGGGTGCGGGCGATGGAGACCTCGCTCATTCTCTATGCTGAGCATGAGTTCAACGCCTCGACCTTTGCGGCGCGGGTGGTCGCGGGGACCGGGTCGGACATGTATTCGGCGATCACCGCCGGGATCGCCGCCTTGCGCGGGCCGAAGCACGGCGGCGCGAACGAGGCGGCATTCGAGATACAGAAGCGCTATGCGACGCCCGATGAGGCGGCGGCGGATATTCGCCGCCGGATCGAGGCGCGCGAGGTGATCATCGGGTTTGGCCATCCGGTCTATACCGTGGCCGATCCGCGCAACGTCGTGATCAAGCGGGTAGCCCGCGCGGTTTCGGAGCAGGCGGGCGAGATGAGGATGTTTGCGATCGCTGACCGGATCGAGGCGGTGATGCGCGAGACCAAGGGGATGTTCGCCAATCTCGACTGGTTCAGCGCGGTTTCCTATCACATGATGGGGGTCCCGACCGCGTTGTTCACGCCGTTGTTCGTGATCTCGCGCACCGCGGGGTGGAGTGCCCATGTGATCGAGCAGCGGATCGACAACAAGATCATCCGCCCGTCGGCGAATTACATCGGGCCGGAGGATCTGGCGTTCGTGCCGATCGAGCTTCGCGGCAAGGAGGGGGCATGACCTATCTGCGGGGCGATGATCTGCCGGCGCGGCCGGCGGGCGAGCGGTTTCGCGCACTGGTGGAGCGGCCGGGGATTTTGCGGATTCCCGGCGCGCATAACGGGTTGGCGGCACGCCAGGCGATGCGGGCGGGATTCGAGGCATGCTATCTGTCGGGTGCGGCGATGACGGCCTCGATGGGGTTGCCCGATCTTGGCATCATCACGGTCGATGACGTGGGTTTCTTTATCCGCCAGGCCGCGCGCGCCTCCGGCCTGCCGGTGCTGGTCGATGGCGATACCGGCTATGGCGAGGCGCTGAACGTGATGCACATGGTGCGCAGCTTCGAGGATGCCGGTGCGGCCGCCGTGCATATCGAGGATCAGGTGCTGCCGAAGAAATGCGGTCATCTCAACGACAAGAAACTGGCCAGCCCGCATGACATGGCGGCGAAAGTGGCGGCGGCGGCCCATGCGCGGCGGCATTTATATGTCATCGCGCGGACCGATGCGGCGGCGAGCGAGGGGATGGACGGCGCAGTCGCGCGGGCGCGGCTGTATGTTGAGGCCGGGGCGGATGCGATCTTTCCCGAGGCGCTGCACAGTGCCGAGATGTTTCGCGAATTCGCCCGCCGGATGCCGGGCGTTCCATTGCTCGCGAATATGACGGAATTCGGCAGCACGCCGTTTTTCACCGCCGCCGAATTCGAGGCGATGGGGTACCGGATGGTGATCTGGCCGGTGACCTCGCTGCGGGTTTCGGCCAAGGCGGTCGGCAAACTCTATGACGCGATCCGGCAGGATGACGGGGCGCAGAATTGCGTCGAGGCGATGCAGACGCGCGCGGAGCTTTACGAGACGATCGATTATGCCGGGTTCGAGGCGCTTGATGCCACGATCGTCAAGACCATCGTGCCGCAGGGGATGCCGCAGAACTGAACGAGAGGGCGCGATGGAGGCCATGACCGAGGGGGACGCGGCGCCGCAATTTGAATTATCCGCCGCACAGCAGGCGATATTCGAAATGGCGCGGGGCTTTGCCGATACCCGGCTGGCGCCGCGGGCGCTGGAGTGGGATGAGCGGAAAATTTTTCCGATCGAGGTGATCCGCGAGACCGCAGCACTCGGCATGGCGGGGATTTATGTGCGCGAGAGCAGCGGCGGCACCGGGCTGAGCCGGTTGGACGCGACGTTGATTTTCGAGGCGCTCGCTACCGGTTGCCCGACGATTGCGGCGTATATCTCGATTCATAACATGGTCGCCTGGATGATCGACCGGTATGGCGATGCGGAGCAGCGGGCGCGATTCCTCCCCGATCTGATCAGCATGAGGACGCTGGCGAGTTATTGCCTGACCGAGCCGGGTTGCGGCTCGGATGCCGCGGCGCTGACCACGCGCGCGCGCCGGGACGGCGATGCGTATGTGCTGGACGGCACCAAGCAATTCATTTCCGGCGCCGGTGCGACCGATCTTTATCTGGTGATGGCGCGGACCGGCGGCGCGGGCGCGGGGGGCGTGTCGTGCTTCATCGTGCCGTGCGATGCGGCCGGGCTGTCGTTCGGCGCGAACGAGCGCAAGATGGGGTGGAACGCGCAGCCGACGCGTCAGGTTGTTCTGGACGGCGTGCGGGTGCCGCGCGCGCTGCGTCTGGGCGGCGAGGGGGATGGGTTTCGGATCGCGATGAGCGGGCTGGATGGCGGGCGGCTGAATATTGGCGCCTGCTCGCTCGGCGGGGCGCGGAAGGCGCTTGAGCGCGGCATCGATTATGCCGCAACGCGCCGGGCGTTCGGCCGGCGGCTCGATGAGTTTCAGGCGTTGCAGTTCAGGCTCGCGGATATGGCGACGGCACTCGAGACGGCGCGCGTGATGCTGTGGCATGCGGCGGCGGCGCTCGATCGCGGCGGGCCGGCGGCACGGCAACTCTGTGCCATGGCGAAGCGCGTGGCGACGGACAATGGTTTCGATATCGCCAATCAGGCGCTGCAACTTCTCGGCGGCTACGGGTATCTGGCCGATTACGGGATCGAAAAGATCGTGCGGGATTTGCGGGTGCATCAGATTCTGGAGGGGACCAATGAGATCATGCGGTTGATCGTGGCGCGCGGGCTGATCGGGGAGGGATCATGAGCGACGCTGATGTGCTGATCCGGGTTGTCGGCCGGTGGGGTCATATCACGCTGAACCGGCCGCGCGCGTTGAACGCGTTGAGTTATGCGATGTGCTGCGCGATCGATGATGCGCTGGTGGCCTGGGCCGGGGATGCGGCGATTCTCGGCGTGCTGATCGATGGCGCGGGCGAGCGCGGATTTTGCGCGGGGGGGGATATTCGCGCGCTCTATGCGGCGGTGCGCGGGGGCGATGCGGCGCTGGCGGATGGGTTTTTCGCGCGCGAATATCAGCTGAACGCCCGGATCGCGACCTATCCGAAACCGTATATCGCGTTGATGGACGGCATCACCATGGGGGGTGGGATCGGGTTGTCGGCCCATGGATCGCACCGGGTGGTGACCGAGCGGAGCGTGCTGGCGATGCCGGAGGTCGGGATCGGGTTCATTCCCGATATCGGGGCGACGCATCTGCTCGGCCGGGTGGCGGATGGGTTGGGCACTCATGTGGCGCTGACCGCGATGCGGTTGGGCGCGGCGGATGCCCTGGCGATTGATCTGGCGGATCATTATGTCGCCGCCGCGCGGCTCGAGGAGCTGCGGCGGTTGGTGCTCGGCGCTTCGTCGGTGGCGGCGGCGGAGGCGGGCATTGCGTCCTGCGCGGCGGCGGCGGGGGCGAGCGCGCTGATGGCGGCGCGGGACTGGATCGGGGCGTGTTATCGATACGAAACGGTCGCGGAGATTCTCGGCGCGCTGGAGGCGGCGGGTCCGGCCGGGCGGGCGGCGGCGGCGGTGATCCTGGCGCAGTCGCCGACTTCGGTCATGCTGACGCTGCGCGCCTTGCATGACGCGCGGGGCTATGCGGCGCTGAAACCCTGCCTGCAACAGGAATATCGCGTCGCGGTGCGCTGCATTCGGGGACATGATTTCATGGAGGGCGTGCGGGCCGCCGTGGTCGATAAGGATCGGACGCCGCATTGGCGGCCGGATCGTCTGGCGGCGGTCGATGCGGCGGCGATCGCGGCGCATTTTTTATCACTTGGCGCGGCGGAGTTGCGGTTCGACTGACAAAATTCGCGGACAAAAATGCGTGGACAAAAATGCGCGGGCACATCGGCGCGGGCAAAGATCGGGGGATGGAGATGGCGGTCATCGGGTTTATCGGTCTGGGCAACATGGGGTTGCCGATGGCGTCGAATCTGGTGCGCGCGGGGCATGAGGTGCGCGGTTACGATACATCGCCCGATGCCCGTGACGCAGCGGTGGCGCGGGGGGTGAGGATTATGGCCGAGGCACCGCATGCCGCGACCGGCTGCGCGGCGGTGATCACCATGCTGCCCTCGGGGGCGGCGGTGCGCGCTGTTTATGCCGAGGCTTCGGGGGTGTTGCGGGCGGCGCCGGCCGATTGTTTGATGATCGATTGCTCGACGATCGATGTCGAGTCGGCTTGTGCGGCGCATGCGATGGCGGGGCAGGCGGGGAAGCGATCGATCGATGCGCCGGTGTCGGGTGGGGTGGGCGGTGCCGCCGCGGCAACGCTGACCTTCATGGCGGGCGGGACGGATGATGCGTTCGGCGCGGCCCGGCCGGTTCTGGCCGCGATGGGCGCGCGGGTGGTGCATTGTGGCGCCGCCGGCGCCGGACAGGCCGCGAAAATCTGCAACAATATGATTCTCGGGATTTCGATGATCGCGGTGAGCGAGGCTTTTGCGCTGGCGGATCGGCTTGGCTTGTCGCGCCAGGCATTATTCGATGTGGCGGCGAATTCGTCGGGCCAGTGCTGGTCGTTGACCAGCTATTGCCCGGTGCCGGGTCCGGTGCCGGCGAGCCCGGCGAACCACGGGTATCGGCCTGGTTTTGCGGCGGCGCTGATGCTGAAGGATCTGTCGCTGTCGCAGGCGGCGGCGGCGCAGAGCGGCGCGGTGACCGAACTCGGCGCCCATGCGATGCGGCTGTACCGGGACTTCATCGAGGCGGGGCATGGGGGCGATGATTTTTCCGCGATCTTTCGGATGATCGCGGAGCGCTCGGTGTCATGAGCGGATTCGCGCGGGCGCGGGATTGTCTGTTGGCGCATCGGGAGGATTACGAAGCCGCCTGTGCGGCGTTTCGCTGGCCGGCACCGGTGGCGTTCAACTGGGCGCTCGACTGGTTCGACGCCGTGCTGGCGCGGGATGGCGCGTTGCGTGATCGGCCGGCGCTGCTGATCGCTGATACCGTGACGGGGCGGGACGAGCGTGTCGGGTTTGCTGAAATGGCGGCGCGGTCGAACCGGACCGCGCATTTTCTGCGTGCGCAGGGGGTGCGGCGCGGCGATCGGATCGTACTGCTTCTCGGCAATATCGTGCCTCTGTGGGAAATCATGCTGGCCGCGATGAAGCTGGGCGCCGTCGTGATTCCGGCGACGACGCTCCTCACGGCGGCGGAATTGCATGATCGGGTGACACGCGGCGGGGCACGGTTCGTCGTGACGACGGCGGATCAGACCGGCAAATGTGACGGGCTTGGTGTGGAGACGATCAATATCGTTGTGGGGGATGGCGAGGTCGATGGGTGGGTGCGCTACGATCCGTCACGCGGTTCGGATGTGTTCGCGCCGGATCGGCCGACCCTGGCGGATGATCCGTTGCTGCTTTATTTCACGTCGGGAACGACGGCGAAGCCGAAACTCGTTCTGCACTCGCATTATTCCTACCCGGTCGGCAGTCTTTCGACCATGTACTGGATCGGGGTGCGACCCGGCGACGTGCATGTGAATATCTCGTCGCCAGGGTGGGCGAAACATGCGTGGAGCAGTTTTTTCGCGCCCTGGAGCGCGGGGGCGTGCGTGTGCATCATTGCCCAGCCGAAATTCGAGGCCGAGCGGTTGCTGGCGGAGATCGCGCGCTGCGAGGTTACCACGATCTGCGCGCCGCCGACCGTGTGGCGGCATCTGGTACAGCATGATCTGGCACGCTACCCGAACCGGTTGCGCGAGGTCGTCAGTGCTGGAGAGCCGTTGAATCCGGAGATTATCGACCAGGTCCGCGCGGCGTGGGGCGTGACGATCCGCGACGGCTACGGCCAGACCGAAACCACCGCGCAGATCGGCAATACGCCTGGCGCGGCGGTTAAACCCGGCGCGATGGGACGGCCATTGCCGGGTTACCTGGTCGGGTTGCTCGATGGCGCGGATGAGGTGGTGGGTGACGGTGAGGTCGCGCTGATGTGCGGTGCGGCGCGGCCCGCCGGGTTGATGCGCGGCTACGTCGATCCGGCGACCGGCGCCGTGTTCGGTGCCGACCAGCCCTGGTATCGCACCGGCGATGTCGCGAGGATCGACGGTGATGGTTATTTCACGTTCGTCGGGCGGGCCGATGATGTGTTCAAATCGTCCGATTACCGGATCAGCCCGTTCGAGCTTGAGAGCGTGCTGATCGAGCATCCGCTGGTGGCGGAGGCGGCGGTGGTGCCCAAGCCGGATGCGGTGCGGCTCGCGGTGCCGGTTGCGTATGTCGCGCTGATCGCGGGGGCGCCGGCTGACGCCGCGACGGCACGATCGATCTTCCGGCATTTGCGCGAGCGGGTGGCGCCGTTCAAGCGGATCAGGGACCTCGTGTTTGTCGCCGATCTGCCCAAGACGATTTCCGGCAAGATCCGGCGAGTGCAGTTGCGCGGCGGGGAGGCCGGGGGCTGCGCGATCGAGGGAGTCCGGTTCAGCGAGGCGATGGTGGCCGAGGACGGCGAGGCGATGTCATGAACATCGCGGGTTCGGTCGTGATCGTCACCGGGGGCGGTTCGGGTCTGGGCGCGGCGACGGTGGCGATGCTGATCGAGGCCGGAGCGCGGGTGGTGATCGCGGATGTCGATGAGCCGAAAGGCCGCGCCATCGCGGCGGGATTCGGGGCGGTGGCGCGCTTTAGCCGCATTGATGTGACCGATGAGGCCGATGGCGCGGCGGCGATCGCAGCGGCGGTGAACGGGTTCGGTGCCCTACACGGTCTGGTCAATTGCGCCGGCGTGGCGCAAGGCGAGCGCGTGCTCGGGCGCGAGGGACCGCATGATCTGGCACCGTTTGTCCGCACGGTGATGATCAATCTGGTCGGCACCTTCAACATGATCCGTCTCGCCGCGGCGGCGATGGCGGGCAATCCGCCCGATGACAGCGGGGAGCGGGGGATCATTATGAACACCGCCTCGATCGCCGCGTTCGATGGCCAGATCGGCCAGGCGGCCTATGCGGCATCGAAGGCTGGGGTTGTTGGCATGACCCTGCCGATCGCGCGCGAACTGGCGCGCTCGGGTATTCGGGTGATGACGATCGCGCCCGGCCTGTTCGCGACACCGATGATGGCGGGCTTGCCGCCCGCCGTGCAGGATGCGCTCGGCAGCACCGTGCCGTTTCCGCCGCGGTTGGGCCAGCCCGAAGAATTCGCCATGCTGGTGCGGCATATTTTTGAGAACACGATGTTGAATGGCGAGACCATCCGCCTCGATGGTGCGCTGCGCATGCCGCCGCGCTGAAGGAGACGTTCATGCATGACGATCCGGTAGTGATTGTTTCAGCGGCACGGACGCCGATGGGCGGCTTCATGGGGATGTTCAGGGATGTTGCCGCGCCGACACTTGGGGCCACCGCGATTCGCGCCTGTATCGACCGCGCCGGCATCACGGGTGTCTCGGTCGATGAGGTGATGATGGGCTGTGTGCTGCCCGCCGGACTAGGTCAGGCGCCCGCCCGTCAGGCCGCATTGGGGGCGGGTTTGGCACCGGGTGTCGGCGCCACGACGATCAACAAGATGTGCGGCTCTGGCATGAAGGCGGCAATGCTGGCGCATGACGCGATCATGGCCGGCAGCGCTGATGTTATTGTTGCGGGGGGGATGGAGAGCATGTCCAACGCACCGTATCTGCTCGATCGTGCGCGGGCCGGATACCGGATGGGGCATGGCAGCATCATTGACCACATGTTTCGCGACGGGTTGGAGGATGCTTACGAAAAGGGTCGCCTGATGGGCAATTTCGCCGAGGATTGCGCGCAGACCTATCGGTTTACCCGCGCGGCACAGGATGATTTCGCGCTGACCTCGCTGCGCCGGGCGGTTGCCGCCATCGAGTCGGGTGCCTTTGCCGGCGAAATCGTGCCGGTCGTTCAGGGCGGGGCGCTTCTTGCCGTCGATGAACAGCCGCCCAAGGCGCGGCCCGACAAGATTCCGAAGCTCAGACCCGCGTTCCGTGAGGGTGGCACCGTGACGGCGGCCAATTCAAGCTCGATTTCCGATGGAGCGGCGGCTGTGCTGCTGATGCGAAAATCGGTGGCGGCAGCGCGGGGGGTGACGCCGCTGGCAACCATTGTCGGCCACGCCACCTTCGCCCAGGCGCCGGCGCTGTTTACCACGGCACCGATCGGTGCGATCAACCGCCTGATGACACGCACGGGATGGCGGGTTGGCGAGGTTGATCTGTTCGAGATCAACGAAGCCTTCGCGGTGGTTGCGATGGCGGCGATGCGGGATCTTGCGGTTTCGCACGACAGGGTGAACGTCAATGGCGGGGCCTGCGCGTTGGGTCATCCGATCGGCGCATCGGGGGCGCGCATCCTTGTGACATTGCTCGCAGCGCTGGAACGCCACGACGCGCGGCGCGGTGTTGCGGCCCTGTGTATCGGTGGCGGCGAAGCGACGGCTATGGCGATCGAACGTATCGTGTGACGTCTGGTTCAGCCGGCTTGCACAACACCGCAAGCGAAGCTATGAGCGGGGCATCAAGTGGGCGCGTAGCTCAGCGGTAGAGCATCGCCTTGACATGGCGGGGGTCACAGGTTCAATCCCTGTCGCGCCCACCAATCTAATCAATGGGTTA
>NZ_JBMFGY010000074.1:0-15941 GCF_049977125.1 Acidiphilium sp.
CACACCGGGTGATATCGTCAATCTGACTATTCCCACACCAACCTACCGGCACCGCCGCACCTCTGCTACTACAGCACGACTGGCGAAACGATCGAAAACAAGGTCCGATATCTGTATGGCAATCACGCTTAAAGACGTTGCGGAACGGGCCGGGGTTTCCCGGGCAGCGGTATCTCGTACGTTTACGCCTGGCGCATCCGTTTCTGCAAAAACCCGAGCCAAGGTCGAAAAGGTCGCGACTGAACTCGGTTACAGTCCGAATATTCTTGCCAGAAGCCTTATGACACGTAAAACGCAACTTGTAGGATTGGTGTCTAATAATTTTCATAACCCAGTTTTTCTGGAGATCTTTGATCTATTTACCCGCGGCCTTCAGGAAAAGAGTCTTCGACCTTTGCTTTTCAACTTGTCAAACGAAACTAGCCCCAAGAGATCCTTAAATCTCATGCAACAATACTCCGTTGATGGAGTAATAATTGCATCTTCGCACGTTCCGGATGGATTTGCTGCAGCCTTTCAAGTCGCTGGCATGCCGGTCGTCCATGCATTTGGCCGTGCGGCCCAAACCCCCGTAGTTCCGGTGGTCGGAATTGATAATATCGATGCTGGCCGCATGGCGGCTAGGACTCTGATAGAGCGAGGTTACAGGCATATAGGCTTTCTTGGGGGGCCGCACGACGCTTCGACCACGCAGGATCGACAACAAGGTTTCACGGAGGTCGCCGCGTTATCAGGAGTAGAGGCCACAGTAAGCTTCGCCGGCGCATATAGTTTCAATGCCGGTCGAGCAGAAATGAGCCGCCTATTACGCGAATCACGAGCTGACGCATACTTCTGCGCTGACGACGTTCTGTCTATTGGTGCTCTCTCGGCGATTCGCGATAAGGGGCTCTCTGTGCCGAGGGATATTGGGGTTATTGGACTAAACGATATGGAGCTCGCGAGTTGGGCAGGCATAGACTTGACTACTATTCAGCAACCTTTCGGGGCAATCATTGATGCTTCAATCGACATGATACACTCTCAATTTTCAAACCATAACCGCTTGCCCGAGGCGAGACTATTTCCTTGTCGCATAATTGAGCGGTCGACATTGCGCCCGAAACCTTAACGGAACAGTCTTGGCCGCGCATCGGTCCAAGCCCCATCCGCCTTTGCTGAAGCTACAGCTGCATGGATTGCCGCCACCGACCGAAGACCATCCTCCGGCGTTGGAAAAAGCGTCATCGCCGGATTGGCTGTGCAACCAGAACGCTTTGCGAGAATGCTTTCACTCAGATCACGATAAATGTTAGCAAAGGCCAAAGGCATACCCTCAGCATGGCCGATCGTTACACGACTCGCCCGATCGGCTTCGGGTGATAGATTGGTCTCACCACGTTCTATTACCTGAAGGCGTTGGCCAAGAGGCATGTAGTATAACTGATTAGGGTGCTCCTGCTCCCAGCGCAAACCACCGTTTTCTCCAAAAACCTGTATCGTGAGCCCATGCTGACGTCCGATGGCGACAGACGACGTCCACAGACGCCCAACTGCGCCGCCATTCAAACGAAAATTGACCATGGCGTCATCTTCAAGAAGTCTGCCGGGTAGACATGACGCAAAGTCCGATGACAAACGCGTGACCTCCTGCTTTGTCACGAAACTTGCTAGGTGAAGGGCATGAATCCCGCAATCTGCAAACTGGGCCGAGACGCCCGCCTGCAATGGATCATACCGCCAGCGAACGCGGGGATTATTTAAGTCCGCCGCGTCAGCATGATGACCGTGTGCAAACTCAACGACAACTAGCCTAATTTGACCAAGATCGCCACGTGATATCATTGCGCGCATGTGCCGAACCAACGCATAGCCTGTGTAGCCAAAATTCACAGCGCAGATACGGTCTGCTTTCCGCGCCGTTAGGACAAGATCCTCGGCTTCTGCCTCGGTCACCGTCATCGGTTTTTCGCATAAGACGTTGAAACCAGCTTCCAAGAACGCCTTGGAAATCTCATAGTGTGTCGAATTGGGTGTCGCCACAGTGACCAGATCGATGTGATCGGGACGTTTCTGCTCTGCCTCCAACATCTCGCGCCAGTTTCCGTAGGATCGGTCGGGATTAAGGCCAAGCCTCTTCCCGAAGTCATGCCCTGCCAATGGATCATGGTCTAGGGCTCCGGCTACGAACTGGAAACAGTCGTCAAGCCGCGCAGCAAGTCGATGAGCTGGACCGATCTGACTGCCTTCCCCACCTCCGATCATGCCCCAATTTAATGTCGCCATCAGATTCCCCTAACTTAAAAGCCAATGGATGAGAGAAATTTATAGTTGGTGTGCGCATCATCGAGAGGCGACGTGGGGCCGGCTGGGTCGCAATCTTGCTCGACCGTGCACCAACCCGAGTATCCCGCGTGAAGAAGAAGATTTCTTAAGGCCGGGAAATCGACATCTCCCTTGCCCAGATTGCAGAAAATTCCATCACGGCAAGCATCATAAAATCCCATCCGTTCCCCTACCGCGCGTGCCTTGACTTCAGGATCTATGTCTTTGAAGTGGAGATACGAAATTCGGTCGATATGGCGCTGCGTGAACGCGATCGGATCGAAGCCAGCGTAGGAATGGTGACCCGTATCAACACATACCTTCATAAGGTTTTCATCAATATCGCCAAGAAGACGTTCCACCTCGGGCTCGAAATCGATAAAGCCACCTGCGTGGGGGTGGATGCTCACGGTGAGTCCTTGGTCAGTGCCGAGTTTTGCGGCAGTTCTGATGCGTTCAACAAAGGCAGTCCATTCGGCGACGGACATTTGTTCAGCTTCAACAGGCCGCCCTGCGGTCGGCGCGCGGCGAGATGAGATACTATCAATCAACACAAGATGCTGTGCCCCATGTGCAACAAGTGCGCTACATGTTCTAGTAGCGCGATCCAAGACATCATTCCATTTTGATGGGTCGTGAAAAGGGCTGAAAACGACTCCGGCCGTCAGCGTCAAATCATGTGCAGCTAGCGCATCGGCAAGGACTGTTGGATCTTCGGGCATGAAGCCAACTGGGCCAAGCTCTATTCCGCTATAACCTGCCGCGGCACATTCGGACAGAACCCGACGCCAGGGAGGATTGCGCGGATCGTCCGCAAATTCCACACCCCAAGAACACGGCGCATTACCTATGGAAATCATCTTTTTCTCCTCAAACATCCACCCAACTACCTGTTGAATGACTAACAAAGGCTGCCTCGATTACCCGGTGAACGTTCAACCCATCTCGAAAAGATGGCCAGGCTGGCTGACGACTCTCAATGGCCCGCAGGAAATTCTTCGCCTCGATTATGATTTGGTCTTGATAACCGGTGCCATGGCCGGCGCCCAAGCAAAAGGCTGCATAATCGGGATGTGCGGGGCCGGTCAGTATCTTGCGGAAACCACGTTCGGCAGGGGGGTCGGACAATCGATACAACCACAGTGCATTCTGATCCTCTTGATCGAAGCGAATTGCGCCTGCGGAGCCGACGACCTCATATGCAAACCCCATCTTTCTTCCTGTCGATATCCGACTGAAACTAAGATGGCCCGTCGCTCCGTTTGTGAAGTGGCACATGAACTGGCCGATGTCATCATTACCGTTCTGGCCATCCAATCCTGGTCGTTCAGTGTAAACGCTTGCAATATTGGCGCATAGCCGGTCAATCGGTCCAACCAACGTCAACGCAGCGTTTATCATATGGGGGGCTAAATCGCCCATTGTTCCATTCGCCCGACCGAAATTGCGCCAGTTTGCCGATCTTGAGGGATCTGCGTCAAAGTCTTCCGCGTGCTCTCCCCGAAACCATGTGATCGTGCCGATCTCTCTTTGTGCCAGTAGCGTGCGAACGAATTGCGACGCTGGCGTGCAGATATAATTGAAGCCCACCATATTGACCGCACCGGCAGCTTCCGCGGCAGCGACCATCGCTTCGCTGTCAGAAAGGCTGCAGCCCAACGGTTTTTCGCAAAGCACTGGTTTTTTCAGCGAAAACGCTAACTCGGCAATTGGTCGATGGGTCTCCTGCGGACTTGCAATTACAATTGCTTGAACACGCGGATCAGTGACAAGAGTGCGCCAGTCCGGTGTAGCCCGCTTGAACCCATAGGCGAGACGGTACCTTTCAGACGTTTCCGCGCTTGAGGCACAGATCATTTCGAGCGTTGGACGCAGGGCGGTGTCGAACATAGCGCCGACGGCAGACATCGCCACCGAATGTGCCTTCCCCATGTAGCCGCCACCGATAACTCCAATCCCGATTTTCCGCATGAAGGCCCCTCGAAATGGATTGCAAACGCTTGCAAACATCTACCGACTAGTTTATAACCAGTCAAGTAAGGTTTAACGTGGTACGCAAAACATGGACCGAAACAGCTCAGCTCTCCAGTTGACGGTTGCACAAGCAATTATACGTTTCCTGGAAAATCAGTTCATTGAGATAGATGGCGAAACGAAGTTGCTCTGTGGGGGGGGGTTTTGTATCTTTGGCCACGGAAATGCCCCTTCGTTAGGTGAGGCACTCTACGAGGCACGGAATACGTTGCCGCTTTATCGCGGCCAAAATGAACAGAGTATGGGCTTTGCCGCAGCTGCGTATGCAAAGGCTTATTTGCGACGACGCTTTATGTTTTGTACTGCGTCCGCTGGACCAGGTACCGCGAATCTACTCACCGCGGCTGCTCTTGCGCATGCAAACCGTCTCCCCGTACTTTTCCTTTGCGGTGATAATTTTGTTACAAGCCTTCCTGACCCAGTTCTACAACAACTTGAGCATTGGACTGATCCCACAACAAGTGTAACGGATGCATTCCGAGTCGTCAGTCGCTATTGGGACCGTATAACTCATCCAGCACAAATCCTGAAGAGTCTGCCAGCCCTATTAAATACAATGCTTGATCCTGCTGATTGTGGACCTGCGTTTCTTGCGCTACCTCAGGATCTTCAGGGTTGGACTTACGACTACCCCCCCGAATTCTTTGAGCCACGGATACTGCGTATTCGGCGCATACATCCCGATCCTGTGGAGGTTCAACGCGCAGCAACCTATCTCGCAGGTGCACATCAACCATTGCTCCTCGCGGGGGGCGGTGTTCAGTATTCAGGAGCTGCCGGTGAATTGAAAACATTCGCGGAAGCGCACGGGATCCCTGTTGTTGAAACTATAGCGGGGCGAGCCAATATGTTATGGGACGACCCTCATAATATCGGTCCACTTGGTGTAACAGGTTCAGACAGCGCGAACGCGATTGCCAAAGAAGCAGATGTCGTTCTTGCGGTTGGGACACGACTCCAGGATTTCACTACAGGTTCCTGGTCAGTCTTCGATCGTCGCGCGACAATAGTTGGAATGAACGTCTGCAGGCAGGACGCAAGCAAGCACCTATCCGTTCCTCTTGTTTGTGACGCAAAAGCCGGTCTGGCTGCCCTCTCTCTCGCGCTCGGTGACTATCGCGCATCTCCAGCATGGCTGTCTTCCGCGCAAGGAAAACGACGGATTTGGAACGAATACGTCGAATTGAACACGGCATCGCGAAATGGCCCCTTGAGCTACGCGCAGGCCATTGGTGCCGTAAACGCGCGCTGTACCCCACGAGATCGGATTGTCACCGCAGCGGGCGGACTGCCAGCTGAACTGGCCGCCAATTGGAGGACACTCGGCATTGGCACGGTTGACGTCGAGTTCGGGTTTTCGTGTATGGGCTACGAGATTGCCGGCGGATGGGGAGCAAGGATTGCTCAAGTGGAGTTAGACCCCGATGGGGATACTATTGTCTTCGTCGGCGATGGTTCTTATCTTCTGATGAATTCAGATATATATTCATCTGTTCTCACTGGCCACAAGCTTATCATAATTGTTCTCGATAACGGTGGTTTTGCGGTCATAAACAAGCTTCAGAAAAATACCGGTAACGCCAGCTTCAACACGCTGATAGCCGACTGTCCGACGATCCCACGACCATTTACGGTTGATTTTGCGGCTCATGCCCAGGCACTTGGCGCTGCTGCCGAGCAAGTTTTTTCCATAGATGAGTTCGTCGCCGCTTTTGACCGGGCGCGAGCTTCTGAACGGACCGCGGTCATAGTCATGTGCGTGGATCCAGTAGAAGGTTGGACTGAGCGCGGACATGCATGGTGGGAGGTAGGCACACCTGCAATTAGCTCTCGGCCTGAAGTTGTGGCCGCTCGGGCAGTGATGGAAGCCGGTCGAGCCGCTCAGCGCAGGGGGAACTGATGCAACTGCCGTGGCACAACTCCAGTCGTGTTCGTTTCGTTGTGGTTGGTCGCGTCGGCATGGATTTGTATGCGGATCCACCCGAAACACGGATCGATCACGCTGAACGATATGTAGCCGCCGTTGGTGGCTCGGCTGGAAACATTGCTGTCGCACTGGCACGCCAAGGTATAGCGGCTGAATTGGTTACGTGTGTCTCTAATGACGCGATCGGTCGTTTCTGTCTTGCCGAGTTGTTCCGGTATGGCGTAGACACACGCCACGTAAGCCTGATTGACGACGGATATCGGACGTCTCTGGCAATCACTGAAACGGTGAAGCAAGACTGTCAGACGGTCTTCTACCGTAATCGACCAGCTGATCTCGCCCTTACCGAGGCGAATATCCGGGACATTGATCTTTCAGATGTCGCAGCTCTCGTCGTTACGGGCACTGCATTTGCTGCTGAACCATCTCGCAGTGCCGTCAATGTGGCTATGAGACGCGCGCGGGCCGCCGGGGCTCACGTTATCCTGGATATCGATTATCGCTCAGCTTCGTGGGCCACTTATGAAGAGGCCGCGCAAATATGCAGGGATGCCGCGTTGTCGGCCGATATCGTAGTTGGAAATGATACAGAGTTCGGATTGCTTGCCGGCAGTCAGTTGCTCGGTACGAAGTTTGCTGAAGACTTGGTGAAGCGCGGCGCGTTATTCACGATTTACAAGCAAGGTGCCGACGGGTCGATCACGTACACTGGCGAAACGAGCTTCAAAACACCCATCTTTCCTGTTGCAGCGCTTAAACCGACAGGTGCAGGCGATGGTTTCATGGCAGGTCTACTCGCTGGTCTTGCGCAAGGCGAGGAGTTGAAAATTGCTGTGCGACGGGGATCGGCGACGGCTGCGCTGATCGTCGCCGGGATTGGTTGTGCCCCCGCCTCACCCGACCGGGCAACAGTAATGCGCTTGATCGAATCGTTTTAATGGATAGGGATGGGATCGCTCATGCATATCGCACCTCATGACAATATGAACAAGCCGATCGTCAACGTTGATCATCCGCTAGTTCCGCTGGTCTATTTCAATATCGTCAAGCTTGAGATTGGCGAAAGTTTTACATCGATCGCTGCGGGCTATGAAACATGCATTGTGCCCGCAATTGGGACGGTCGATGTGTCAACTGCAGGTCATACGTTTACAGAAATCGGCCAGCGCCGTGTGAATGTCTGGGATGGAGAACCTGAGGCAGTCTATGTTGGCTCAGGGCAAGCCGCAGTCATAACTTGTACGCACGGGCCTGCTGAAATTTTCGTGGCTGGTGCACGTTTTGATAAAGTCTTGCCACCTTTTGCTGTCCGCGTCTCTGACATCGATCCCGTCCAATACGGTTCGGACGAGACCAAGACACATCGCAAGATAAAGCACATTCTCGGACAAAAATATCATGGCAGAGTTGGCAGACTATTGGTATCAGAGCTTTATACCGTTGGTAGCGGTGGGTGGTCTGGTTTTCCAAGTCACAAGCACGATACGGATCGCCTTCCAATCGAAAGTCGTCACGATGAAGCGTACAACTTCCGCTTCAATCCTCCACACGGGTCCGGCTTGCAAATGCTCCAGAGGGAAGAAGGTGAGCCGGGCGACGCCTATCACATAGTTGATGGCTCAACGATCTTACTCGACAAGGGTTACCATCCTTGCTGCGTGCTGCCCGGATACGAGATGTACTATTTCACCATTCTGGGCGGTCTATCACAACGGCCATTAATTCAGTTCTTTCAGCCCAGTCACGCTAATCAGATTGAAACTATCCCCGGCATCAAAGATATGATTGAAAAATTCAAATGACAATCGCAACTTTAAAGGATGTGCTGATCCCGTGCCTTAGTAACAATACCGCTGTCGCCGGTCTTGTTGTTTTGGGCTGGGAGGATGCCGTAGCGTACGTCCGTGCAGCAGAGTTGGTCGGACGACCGGTTGTTTTACAGGTGGGACCGGGAAGCCGTAATTACACTCCGTTGTCTGTTCTAGGTCCAATGCTACGAAATCTAGCCGAAAAGGCATTGGTTCCGATTGTTATCCATCTTGATCACGGCAATAGTATTTGTGAATGCAAGGTGGCGTTTGAGAGCGGTTTCACTTCAGTGATGTTTGACGGATCTAATTTATCGTTGGAGGAGAACATAGACAAGACCGGTGAGATTTGCTCTTGGGCTCACTCACATGGTTTGTCGGTAGAAGGCGAACTCGGCTTTGTCGGTTATCAGGACGGCTACGAATCCCAGGGAACTGATCCGCTGGAAGTCAACTGCTTCGTTCGTGAGACCGGCGTCGATGCCTTGGCGATCTCCGTTGGCAATCGTCATCTAATGCTGTCTCCCGGGGTAGACATAGATCTCGAACTTCTCATGGCAATTCAAACCGTTGTTCCTGACCAGCCCCTCGTGTTGCATGGCGGATCAGGAATAGGTTTGGCAACACGGAAATCTGTCTCCCGAAACACGAATGTCTGCAAGATAAATATAGGGACCGAATTACGGGTGTCGTTTGGTACAGCGCTACGCGACGTTCTGTCCAGCGATATAACGCAGTTCGACCGGATTAAGATTCTTGAAAAGACAATTATGCCGGTATGCGTTTCGGCACAGAACGCTATCACATCTTTAATGTAGTATAGAATATTCGATTACGTAATTATATAGAACCTTCTAACATAACGCTCATTCCTAATTTTATATAATCGGAAAATCGCCCGTCTATAACGTTTCGTTTCGTCGAGTCCACAAACAGAGAGGAAACTCAAATGAGTGAAAAAAAATGCAATATTCGGTCAACAACGGTTTTGACAACAATACTGTTGTCAGTAGCAATTGTTGGAGGGACACGTACCGCTTCAGCCAAACAAAATGAGCTCAAGTTTGCAATGGTAACTCACGCGCAAACAGGTGATGCGTATTGGTCTATCGTTCGGAAAGGAGCTGAAGCCGCAGCCAAAAATGATCATGTTAGGTTGATCTATCAAAATAATCCGAATGCCGCGGGTGAAGCACAGCTTATAACGAATGTTGCACAGCAACATGTTGATGGAATCGCTGTAACAATTCCGTTTCCCGACGCTGAAATCCCCGCTCTGAGGCAAGCAGAAAATGAGGGAATCCCGATCGTTGGTCTTAATGCGGGGCTTGGCGTCTGGAAAAAAGCCGGGTTACTGATGTATGTTGGGGAAGATGAAAAGATCGCCGGAGAGGCCGTAGGGAAACGCCTGAATTCTTTGGGCGCCAAGGATGTCCTCGTAGTTGATCAGCTACAAGGTGCAAAGAATCTTGATGATCGTTACGATGGCATTAAGAAGACCTTTAAAGGAAAAGTTAAGGTCTTGTATCTCAGTGGCTTTGATATGGCAGTCGCTCAGTCGCGGATAGTTGCAAAACTACAGCAGGACCATAACATCGACTATGTTATAACGCTAGGCGCACCATTTGCGCCAACGGCGATCCAATCGGTAAAGATGGCCAACAGCAAAGCAAAGGTCGCAACCTTTGACCTAAGTCCGCAGGCAGTGCACCTGATTCAAGAAGGTAAACTGCAATTTGCGGTGGATCAGCAACCTTACCTACAGGGCTACGAGGCCGTCGATTTCCTCTGGCTTTACAAGACAAACGGCGATGTGGTCGGCGGAGGCAAGCCGGTTCTTACCGGCCCGTCCTTCGTGACTTCGAAGAACGTTGCGGCGGTTGCGAAGTTCGCAAAGCGCGGTACTCGCTGATGCTTGCCTGATACTGAGGCTTCCTGCGTGCCGGCGCCGCTTTTGGTGCCGGTCGCACGAAGCACTGGGCGAGAGGAGAGGTTAGGACGATGACCAATGGTACGATGGCCGGAAACGACGCGCCTCGGGCTGCACACCCGCAACTGGTTAAGCAGGCGTTCTGGCGTAAGACGCTAAGACGACCGGAAGTCGGCGCGCTGGGCGGCGCCATACTAGTCTTTCTTCTATTCTCCGTAGTAGCGCCGCCCTTTCGGCAGTTGGATGCGCTCGCGACGGTGCTGTACCAGTCTGCGACGATCGGGATTCCAGCAGTTGCGGTATCGCTATTAATGATCGGCGGCGAATTTGACCTAACTGCGGGTGTTGCAGTCACGACCTCGTCGTTGGCGGCGTCGATGTTCGCTACAAAGGTCGCGGGCAATATGTGGGCGGGGATCGTGTTCGCGCTGCTGCTCTCGCTGGCGATAGGCGCCCTGAATGGCTACCTACTGATTCGTACTCGTTTGCACAGCTTTCTGGTCACATTGTCAACCTTCCTGATGTTGCAGGGGTTGAACATCGCACTCACCAAGGTGGTCACAGGGAATGTTGCGACCGGGAGCATCAGCCATGTGCCGGGCTTTGCCTCCGCGCATGCGATTTTCGCCTCGACGTTCAGAATCGGCGATGTCGATATCAGTATCGCGATCCTCTACTGGTTGCTGTTCATCATGATGGCGACCTGGGTTCTTCTACGCACCCGGTTCGGCAACTGGATCTTTGCGGTTGGCGGCAGCGACGAGAGTGCACGGGCGGTGGGCGTGCCAGTGCGGCGGATGAAGATTGCACTGTTTATGATCGTGGGGTTTAGCGCTTGGTTTCTCGGAATGCATATGCTGTTCGAATATAACGAAGTGCAATCCGGCGCGGGTGTTGGCAACGAACTGCTCTACATCGCGGCGGCGGTCGTGGGCGGGTGCCTGCTGACAGGCGGCTACGGCTCAGCGATCGGCTCAGGGTTCGGTGCGTTCATTTTCGGGATGACAACGGAAGGGGTGATCTACGCCGACTGGAATCCCGACTGGTTTATGTTTTTCGTCGGCGCGACGCTGCTGGTGGCGACGGTCGTCAACAGCTGGTTGCGCCTCCGGGCGAGCGGAGGGAAGTGAGATGAGTGAGAGATCCGCGCCGATCATTCAGCTTGCCGATATCGGCAAGAGCTACGGCAGTATCAACGCGCTCCGCGGAGTCAGCATGACAGTGCGCAGCGGTGAGGTCACCTGCGTTTTGGGTGACAACGGCGCTGGCAAGTCGACGCTGATCAGCATCATCGCCGGTCTGCGTGAACACAGCACGGGTACTTACGCGGTGGATGGCGACGTGGTAACGTTCAAGTCACCGCGTGAGGCGCTGGATCGCGGCATCTCGGCGGTCTACCAGACGCTGGCTTTGGTGCCGCTGTTGCCGATCTGGCGGAACTTCTTCCTCGGTTCGGAACTGACCATCGGGCGCGGTCCGTTCCGTAGGCTTGATATCGCCTCAATGTGGGAGATCACCGACCGCGAACTCCGCCGGATGGGCATCCACGTCGTTGATCTTGATCAGCCGGTCGGCACGCTCTCGGGCGGACAGCGGCAGGTGGTGGCGATCGCACGCGCGATCCATTTCGGCGCACGGGTGCTGATCCTCGACGAACCCACCGCGGCTCTCGGCGTCACCCAGTCCGGCTTCGTACTGCGGTACATCGCCCAGGCCGCCCGCGAACACAGAACTGGTGTCATCTTCATTACCCACAACCCGCACCATGCCTATATGGTCGGTGACCACTTCATCGTCCTCGCGCGCGGTGAAGTCGAACTTGACGCCGCTCGCGCTAGCCTCTCCCTCGAAAATCTTATGTTCCACATGGCCGGCGGCGCAGGCCTTAACGCTCTTCAGCACGAACTCAATAGATCACAACCAGGAAATACATGAAGGTGTTGTGCCATGTATCATCGATTTCACGCAACTCGAGCTAAGAACCCAGAGGCTCTTCAATGTTGAGGGTTGCCCTTTTCGGCGCCGGCCGCGTCGGCCGGATTCATGCCACCAATGCCGCCTCCAACCGCCAGACGGACCTCGTTGCGATCGTGGATCCGTTCGGAAGTGAGGCGCAAGATCTTGCGCGGGAACTCGGTTGCGCCGCTTCGACCGATCCCGAAGCTGTGCTGGCGCGTGCGGATGTCGATGCAGTGGTGATCGCAACGCCTACCAACACACACGTCACGCTAATGCTCGCCGCAGTACGTGCCGGTAAGGCCGTGTTGTGTGAGAAGCCGATCGATCTCGACATTGCTAAGGCCGATGAGGCGATCGCCGAGATCGAACGGCTTGGTGGACGGGTGATGCTTGCATTCAACCGGCGTTTCGATCCAGCCTCGCAGGAACTGCGCCGCGCGATTGATACCGGGGAGATCGGCGAGATCCGACAGGTGATCATCACGAGCCGCGACCCGGCACCACCGCCGCGCGTCTATCTCCAACATTCCGGGGGAATTTTCCGCGACATGACGATCCATGACTTCGATATGGCGCGTTTCCTCCTCGGAGAGGAACCAGTCGAGGTGATGGCGACGGCGAGCCGGCTCATTGATCCAGACCTAGCGGAGATCGGTGATTTCGACACTGTGATGGTCAACCTGCGCACCGAATTCGGCCGGCAGTGCCACATCAATTGCTGTCGTGCCGCTGCGTATGGTTATGACCAGCGCTTTGAAGTGTTCGGATCGGCGGGGATGCTGATGAATGACAACCTGCGTCCGACCACGGTGAGGCGATGGAGCGGTGCGGCGACCGATGCGCGTGAGCCGTTGCTGAATTTCTTTTTCGAACGTTATACTGACGCCTTTCGCAACGAATTCGAGATTTTCCGTACAGCAGTCGAGGCCGGCACACCAATGCCGGTGACGGCACGCGACGGCCGGCAGGCGCTGCGACTTGCCGATTGCGCGCTGGAATCAGCACTGACTGGCCGCGCGGTTCGGGTCTGAGGCCATGCGGGCAATCAGTTGTATATATTTAGAAATTATAGTGGTTAAACAAAGATTGACTCTCATACGAAAAGACGGTGATAGTAATGTCAAATAGAAGAAATCGATCGGCTCTTGCTCTGATTTACTTGAAAAGTTGCGCGACGTGTGTTGCAGGCCCAATCGACATTTTTGATTCTGCTCCGCTTGCGCACACGCAGAACCTGAGGCGAGGGGTTGCACCAGATCACGTTCTAGGACCTGATCGCCCGTTATTGAGAGATACTGTCCCGCTTTTCCGGAATGCTAGGTGATCCAGTAGTATATCGACTTAGCAGTCTATAAATAAAATAAGAACAATTAAGGACAAAAATAATAAAGATCAGGCTGCGCATAAATTGTCTAAGACATTGATGAACGAAGAGCAGAAAGAAAACATGATTCAGGGTGACGATTTTTTATTGACAAATAACATTTTATCGGCCACTGATGGACTACGTCGACCGAATTGTAAAAATTGCCTACGCTAATCGAAAGGCGGTAATGCGTAAAATAACTATAAATAAGTGTTGATAAACTACGTCCAGAAAAAACGAGGAGGATCAAATGTATACTAACAATACGACAAAGCAGTTTTATGTTAAAGTTTTAGCTTTAGCTGCCTCTACCTTCCTAGCAGGCGGAACGTATGCCCGTGCACAAAGTCTGCAGGACGCGCTTCGTCAAACCACGATTTCTGGCACGGCTGGGGCTACGGATTTCAGCTACGCCAACAATGGACATACGGGCAATTTTGCCAATGGTTTTGCTGTAGGCGGCAACGTTACCGTACATACCGGCGCGCTTGACGGCTTTAGCTTGGGCGTCGCCGGATTTACTGGCCAGTCGTTAGGTCTTTACAATAATAATCCTTCCCATGACGATACCGAACTGACCGGTATAACACATAGCCTACAGTCGATTCGTGAAGCTTATCTGCAGTACGAAAATTCGTGGCTGGAGGTACGCGGTGGTCGGCAGTTTATCAATACGCCATATGCCAATCAGGATTGGTATACTTTTAGCCCGCGATCTTTCATGGGCTTTTCTGGTGTTATCAATGTTATCGGCTCCAACGGCACCTCTGCGAGTTCAGCGCCGTTTAGCCTTAGCACCTCGTCGGCAAAACTCAGCGTATTCGCTGCACGCATTTTCGGCTACAACTCCCGTTATAGCAGCACATTTACCACGGGTAATCGTTATATTTCCAACTCGAATGGCTTTATTGTTGGCGGCGTACGTTATCAGAACGCATTCGGTGGCGTGAAATATGGCTTACAAGGTTGGTATTATGACTTTTATGGCCTCGCGCAACTAATTTACGGTCAAGCTGACTTCTCTACCCCAATTTCCCCTGACAACACTGTGTTTGGTGCAATACAGGGGATGGGCGAGGGTAACTCCGGAACTCGTAGCAGCAATTTTGTAGGTTTTTCTACAACCAGTAATGTCAATGCCCATATATATGGCGCGAAACTGGGAATGAGTTTCGGTGATGACAATGTCGCGCTGATCGCTGATTATAGTCCGATTTCTTATAGCTCCTTTCGTCATGGTGGTGGTATTCATCCGTACAATGATAACTCGGGCACGACTTTCACGGATACGATGCAAACAGGGATCATGGATTTTGGTCCGGGCTATGCTGTTGGAGTAACTGGAAATATATTCCTTCTCCATAATAAATTAGAAATATCTCCGACCTATGTTGAATATAATGTTGACTACGGTTATGGTGGGAATACGTTCACTTATGGAGGTTTTTATGGTTTCAACTCGAGTCTGACACCAATTCATAATGAAGCGATTCACGTGATCGATGCAAATTTCGATTATAGTCTCTCCAATGTTTTGAAGGGTCTTTCAGTTGATTGGGACACGGACGCCGCGTTTGCCGAGAGTGGCAACCTGCCCGGACAGCACTATAACAATCCGTTTTTCAGCAGTCGCGCTTATTTAAAATATGCGTTCTGACTCGGATTAAGCATGAGGGTCGGCGAGCATCGGGATGTTATGGCGGCATTGTCAGGTTGGCTATACTTCCCGGTGCCCGTAGCCCTTTGGAAGGCATTGTCAAGTTGATTGGACGAGGTGCGATCTAACCGAGACCCGATCGATCAAGCGGCCAGGTTGGCGGCGTAGTCGGTCCAGAGCGAGAATGCGTCGGCTCGGCTGTGGCGGAATGATCGGGCGGAGAGTCGGTGGCGTTTCGGGCGGAACAGGATGATGATCTGGTCATGGGTAGCGAGAAATCTTTGGACCTGGCCGGCGGACTTGAACCGACCCATGATCTTTTCTCGTCGCCTGGTATGGCGGTGTGACGCTTCGATCCGGTTGTTCAGCCGCTTGTGGGATCGATGATCGGCACTGCGGCAATCCATACGGAGTGCGACGTCGTAGCTCCGGAGTTTGTCGGTCACCACGACGCGCGGCTGGCCCCATCGCCGCATCAACTTGCGGAGAAATCGTCGGGCGGCACGGGCATTGCGGCGTTTCTGAACCAGTATTTCCAGCACATCACCCCGGTCATCGACGGCACGCCACAGCCAGTGCGGCTCACCGCCGATGATGATCACCATCTCGTCGATGTGCCATTTGTTGCCTGCCGGCGGGCGGTCGCGACGCATCTGTGAGGCCATCTGTGGCCCGAAGCGATCGACCTATGCCCGGATCGTCTCGTAGCTCACCGTCACGCCTCGTTCAGCTAGCAGATCCTCAACATCCCGCAGGCTCAGATTGAACCGGTAATAGGTCCAGACCGCGTATGCGATCACCGATCGGGGAAACCGGTACCCCTTCAAAGGCAACATCAAGATCAGATCCATCATGCGAAATCGCTACGGGCACCCGTTGCCCTCGTCAACCTGACAATGCCCCACCAACCCCATCGAGCGGCTCAACGGCGAAATTAAACGCCGCACCGATGTCGT
>NZ_JBMFGY010000075.1:0-15868 GCF_049977125.1 Acidiphilium sp.
CTTGCTTTGCTCGGCACCGGTCTGGTCGGGTTGGGTTTGATCCTGCGTCGCCGCCGCACCGTTTGACCCTGACCGATCACCCGACGTCGTCATCACAAAAAGGGAGGCCTTGACCTCCCTTTTTGCTGGGTGGCAGTTTCGGTTCTAGGGTGCGTGGCCGAGATTGACCGTGTTCGGATTGGTCACGGCGCCACCGATCGCCCCGACACCGGCACCGATCAAGGCACCCGTCGCCGCCGATCCACCCGTTGCCGCGCCGATAATGGCGCCGGTCCCCGCACCGATGGCGCCACCTGAAAGCGCCCGCGACCCCGGCGTATAGCCGCAGGCGGCGAGGCTGAAACAAACCGCGGCGAGAAGCAGCGGGGTCAGCAATCTGCGTTGGTTGATACGTGTCATGGCTTGTTCTCCTTATGCATCGGTTGGATACTCATCTTCTGTTTGCATGGCGGTTGCCGGAATATGTCGGCATTGTCACGCCGCAGGCCAAGGCACTGCCGTGCCATCACCGCGTGCCTCGACGATCGAAGTTTCACGCGTCATCTTGACTCTTCGCCCGGCTCACCGTCAGACCAATGCCGATATGCTGCAATCGTGCCGCTACGACCCTGCCGCACATCCTGTCGCCACCGGTTACTGCCTCGCGCAGCACGAAAGGATTTCATGTTTTCTCGGCTTCTCGGGCTCATGTCCGCCGACATGGCCATTGATTTGGGTACCGCCAACACGCTTGTCTATGTGAAGGGGCGCGGAATCGTGCTCGATGAACCGTCGGTCGTCGCGATCGCCGAAATCAAGGGGCGCAAGCAGGTCCTCGCAGTCGGTGAAGAAGCCAAGCACATGCTTGGCCGTACTCCCGGCAATATTCAGGCGATCCGCCCGCTACGCGACGGCGTCATCGCCGATTTCGAGGTTGCGGAGGAAATGATCAAGCATTTCATCCGCAAGGTGCATAATCGTCGCGGCTTCGCATCGCCCTTGATCATTGTGTGCGTCCCTTCGGGCTCCACCGCGGTCGAGCGCCGGGCGATCCAGGAATCCGCCGAGAGCGCCGGTGCGCGCAAAGTGCTGCTGATCGAGGAGCCGATGGCCGCCGCGATCGGTGCCGGACTGCCGGTGACCGAACCCTCCGGCTCCATGGTCGTCGATATCGGCGGTGGCACGACGGAGGTGGCGGTGATCTCGCTCGGCGGCATTGTCTATGCACGGTCGGTCCGGGTCGGCGGCGACAAGATGGATGAGGCGATCATTTCCTACATCCGGCGGAACCATAACCTGCTGATCGGCGAATCCTCGGCCGAGAAAATCAAATTGGAGATCGGTGCCGCGTGGTCTGATCCTTCCGCACCGGGCATCTGGCGCGAAGTGAAAGGGCGTGATCTGATCAATGGTGTACCGCGTGAGGTGCGGGTCAGCCAGGCGCAGATCGCCGAGAGCCTGGCCGAGCCGGTCAGCCAGATCGTGGAGACCGTGAAAGTCGCGCTGGAAAACACCCCGCCCGAACTCGCCGGCGACATCGTTGACAAGGGCATCGTGCTCACGGGCGGTGGTGCGCTGCTGCACCGGTTGGACGATGTGCTGCGCGAAGCGACAGGTTTGCCCGTCGTGGTGGCAGAGGATCCGCTGCAATGCGTCGCTCTGGGTACCGGCCGCGCGCTTGAGGAGTTGAAACGGCTGCGTACCGTACTTTCATCGATGTATTGACCTTTTTATCAATCCGCTCGGGGGACAGACCCATGGCGATCCGTAAAATACTGCTCCCGCTTGCCGGCGTTGCCTCTGCCCGCGCCGCACTGGCGACCGCCCTGCTGCTGTCGGAGCGCTGGCGGGCGCATCTGCACGCGTTGCACGTCCGTACTGACACCCGCGATGTCGCCCCTCTGGCCGGAGAGGGTCTATCGGGGGCGATGATCGAGGAAATGATGGTCAGTACCGAAAAGGAGGGCAACACCGAGGCTGCGGCCCTCAACGCGCTGTTCACTGCGGAAACCACTGCGCGCGGCATCGCTGTCGGTGCGCCGCTCCGCGCCGCCGATGGCGTGGTGCGGACCGCGACGGCCCGGTTCTCCTCGGTGGTCGGGCGCGAGGAGGAGTTGGTCGCCGGAGAAGCCCGGCTTTCAGACCTGATCGTGGTGCCGCATCCAAAATCGGCCGAAGAGGTCGCCTCGGCCGACGCTCTACATGCAGTTTTGTTCGACTCTGGCCGCCCTGCCCTGATCGCGCCGGTCGATGTCCCGACCGTGATCGGCTCCCGGATTGCGATTGCCTGGAACGGTACCGCCGAAAGTGCCTCTGCCGTGGCTTCTGTACTGCCTTGGTTGGGCGATGCCGACTCAGTCCGGATTTTCCACTCGCCGGATTACCAACGCCAGGGACCGGACGCCGCCAAACTGGCACAATTCCTTGACCTGCACGGCATCACCACCGATGCGACCGAGTTCCGCGCGATCGATCGAAATACCGGTGCCGGTCTACTCGCCGCCGTCACTGACCACGACGCCGATCTGTTGGCGATGGGAGCCTATTCGCATTCCCGCCTGCGCCAGCTGATTCTCGGCGGTGTTACACGCCATGTGCTCGAACACGCTAAACTTGCCGTGCTGATGAACCGCTAAGTGATGTACGGCGTCGAAGACGAAGCGACTAAAGCCGCGATCCGCACTTATGTGAAGTTGATGCGAGCGAGCCATGCGGTGAGCGCGCGCACCGCGCCGCGCTTGACCGCATTGGGCCTGACGCATACCCAGCTTGGTGTGCTCGAAGCGCTACTCCATCTCGGCCCGCTGACCCAACGTGATCTGTCGCGCAAAATCCTGACCAGCCCAGGCAATCTGACCGACGTGATCGATAAACTCGCCAAGCGTGATCTGGTCACCCGTGTCGCCTGTCCGGAAGATCGGCGGAGTGTCCGGGTCGTGCTGACCGAAGCAGGCACACAATTGATCCAGACTTTGTTTCCCGGCCATGCCCGTGACATTGCCGCCGCCATGGCCGGCGTCACCGGCGCCGATCTGGCGCTGCTCGACGATCTGCTTCGCCGCCTCGGACGTTTCGCCGCATCCGATTGAAATTTCTGATCCTGACTCCATATCGTTTGATATCGAATTATAATCGTTTTCAGGAACATGTCTCGGCATGTGCGCGAGACCTGTCTCTTTTGTAAAAATGAAGTCTTAGCCTTCCCTTGCCGTCCCCCCGCTTCTCTGAAGGAGACCTTCATGATCGAGTTACGCCCGTTCGACAGTATCGGCACTTTCCGCAACGAATGGCTGAACGCCCACCACCATTTCAGCTTCGGCAGCTATCACGATCGCGCGAGGATGGGGTGGGGGGCATTACGGGTCTGGAACGACGACGAGATTGCTCCCCACACGGGGTTTGACCCACATCCGCATCGCGACATGGAAATCATCACCTTTATTCGCCAGGGCGCGATCACCCATAAGGACAGTTTGGGCAACCAGGGCGTCACCTGGGCAGGCGACGTTCAGGTGATGCACGCCGGCACCGGCATCACCCACGCCGAATATAACGAGCAGGACGAACCTACCCGCCTCTTTCAGATCTGGATCACACCCGACCGCACCAGTGTTGCTCCTGGTTGGGCGAGCCGCGCGTTTCCGCGGGCCACCGGCTCAGGCCTGCACGTTCTGGCGGGCGGCCGTCCTGGTGATGCCGAAGCCGGTGCATTACCGCTCTATGCCGATGCGGCTATCCTTGCCGCCCGTCTTGCGCCCGGCCAGCGCGCCACCCACGAAATTGCGCCCGACCGCGCAGCTTATCTGGTGGCGCCGCAGGGTTGTTTCACGATCAATGGCATCTCGGCACAGGCCCGTGACGGGGTTGCAATCAGCAATGAGCGCGTGATCGTGATCGAGGCCGGGGCATCGGAAACCGAACTAGTCCTTGTCGATGTCCGCACATGAAACGAGTTTCATGGGGGCAACCTGCCCACGTTTAGAATCATCACTATATCGGAGCGTAGGCATTCGATCCGTTAAGCGAATAGTGTAGTGACGCGAAACGATTAATGCGATCGACCTCCATCGTCGTCTCTCGTTTTGCCCGACCGCGGCCCCAACGGCCGGCCAACTATAAAGGAAAGCATGTATGACATCGTTTATCGCACGACGCCGGCCGCATCGGATCGCGACGTTTTCGGCCGTGCTGCTCGCCGGGTCGTCCCTGGCCATCGTGGCGTTGCGGCCTGCCTTGGCCGACGACCAATCGCTCAATGCCACCGCGCAGGTGCAGCGCGACTATAAGCCGTTGCCGAGTTTCGCGCCTCTGGTCACTATCGTAAAGCCGGCCGTTGTGTCGGTCACGGTTCATCTGAAATTACAGACCGCCGATCAGAGCGGGCCACAGGGTCCGGAAGGTATGCCGTTTCCTTTCCCGTTCCCCCATCCGCAGCAGCCCCAAGCGGTCGAAGCCAAGGGATCGGGGTTCTTCATCAGCCCGAAAGGCTATCTGATCACCAACAACCATGTGGTGAAAAACGCTAAATCGGTGTTCGTCACCCTTTCGGATGGCGAACGCCTGGTGGCGAAAGTGGTTGGCACCGATCCCAGCACCGACCTCGCGGTTCTAAAGGTTACGCGCTCGAAGCCGTTTCCCTATCTGGAGCTCGGTGATTCCGCGAAAGTGACGCCCGGTCAATGGGTTATCGCGATCGGCAACCCGTTCGGCCTGGCTGAAACCGTCACCACCGGCGTGGTCTCTGCCCTCGGCCGCGACATCGGCGACGGCGAGTACGATAGTTTCATTCAGGTCGATGCACCGATCAACGAAGGCAATTCGGGCGGTCCGCTGCTCAACCAGAAGGGCCAGGTGATCGGTGTCAACACCGCCATCCTGACCCCGACCGGCGGCTCGGTCGGCATCGGTTTTTCGATACCGTCGGACATGGTCAAGCGGATCAGCTCTGAGTTGATCAAGCAGGGCCATGTCACCCGCGGCTTCATCGGTGTTCAGGTTCAGACTGTAACGCCGGAAATGGCGGCCGCGATGGGCCTCAAGAGTCATGATGGACGGTCAGACGGTGCGTTGGTTGCAGAAACCGTGCCGAACGGCCCGGCGGCTAAGGCTGGGCTGCAGCCAGGTGACGTCATTACCGCAGTCGATGGCAAGCCGGTTACCGACCCGCGCGACCTTGCCCTCGCAATTTCGGAGATCAAGCCTGACGATTCCGCAAAAGTTACCTATGAGCGTAACGGTCATGACAAAACCGCTGCGATAACGGTCGAGAAAATGCCGGCCAATGCCGAAGCCGCGTTCAATCAGGGGCCTGGCAGCAACGGTCAACCCGCCGCGAACAAGCCGGAGCTTGGCCTCACTTTGGCTCCGCTGACCGAATCCGATCGTCAGCAGCTCAATATGCCGATTTCAGCCAAGGGTGCTGTGGTCGCCCATGTCGTGCCAAACTCCCCGGCGGATGAAGCCGGGTTGCGCTCGGGCGATGTTGTCGTTGGTGTCGGCAGCGCTACTGTGACCGACCCCGATCAGGCGATCAGTGCGATCCATAAGGCCGAAGCTCAGAAGGCCAAGGCGATCGCACTCCGGGTGATGCGTGGCAACCAGGCGATTTTCGTTGCTGTGCCGCTACCTAAGCCCGACGACAAGAAGTGATCCGGAAACGGGGTTGTACCAATCCGGTCCAGCGGGAAAACATGCTCCCCGCTGACCGGGATTTGTAAGCGGTTCACATCATAAACGCCTCCGGCCCTTGCGGATCGGGGGCGTTTTCGGTCACAACCCGTCAAAATGACTTGTCGGAAGGGTTTGTCATGACGCTCGCGACCGCGCATCAAGGGGCCAACGCACCCGCATTACCGTCGGCTGACCTCGCCGCGCTCGAGGCCGAGAGCATCGAGATCATCCGTGAAACCGTGGCTGGATTTCGTCATCCGGTGATGTTGTATTCGATCGGCAAGGACAGTTCCGTGATGCTGCATCTGGCGATCAAGGCGTTCTACCCGGCCAAGCCGCCGTTCCCGCTTCTGCATGTCGACACCGGCTGGAAATTCCGCGAGATGATTGCGTTTCGCGATGCTACGGTCGCACGCCTCGGTCTTGATCTGATCGTGCGCACCAATGCCGAAGCCGCGGCGCGCGGGATTAACCCGTTCGACTACGGTGCCTCGACCTATACCCAGATTATGAAGACCGACACACTCAAGGCCGCGCTCGATGAACTCGGATTCGACGCCGCGTTTGGCGGCGCCCGCCGCGATGAGGAGAAATCCCGAGCCAAGGAACGGATTTTCTCGATCCGCTCTGTCGGTCACGGCTGGGATCCAAAGGCGCAGCGACCGGAACTCTGGTCCCTGTTCAATACCAGCCTCGCACCGGGACAGACGATGCGAGTGTTTCCGCTGTCAAACTGGACCGAAGCAGATATCTGGACCTATATCGCGCAGGAACGAATTCCCGTTGTACCTCTCTACTTTGCCCAACGCCGCCCCGTCGTCATACGCGGTGATCAGCTCATTATGGTCGATGACGCGCGCTTGCCGCTCGCGCCCGGCGAGCGCCCCGAACACCGCCTGGTGCGGTTTCGCACCCTCGGTTGCTACCCTCTGACCGCCGCTATTGAGTCGAATGCCACAACGCTCGATGCCGTGCTGGCGGAAATGCGTGCATCCCGGATGTCTGAGCGCCAGGGCCGTTTGATTGATCACGATGATTCCGCTGCAATGGAAAAAAAGAAACGTGAGGGATATTTCTGATGAACGACATGAGCGCCCAGGCGCCCCGCTCCCTATTGCGCCTGCTGACCTGCGGCTCGGTCGACGATGGGAAATCCACCCTGATCGGACGGCTATTGTTCGATACCGACAACATTCCCGACGATCAACGCGCGACGCTCGAACATGACTCCAAAAAATTCGGCACCGATGGGGCAAATATCGACTACGCCCTGCTGGTCGACGGTCTGGAGGCAGAGCGCGAACAGGGCATCACCATCGATGTCGCCTATCGCTTCATGGCGACGCAACACCGCAAGTTTATTATAGCCGACACGCCGGGTCATGAGCAGTACACCCGCAACATGGCGACCGGTGCCTCGACGGCGCAACTCGCAATCCTGCTGGTCGATGCCAGCCAAGGTCTGCTCACTCAGACCCGCCGCCACGCCTTCATCGCCGATTTGCTTGGCATTCGACACATCGTGCTTGCCATCAACAAGATCGACCTGGTCGGCTATGATCAGGGACGTTTCGATACAATTGCCGCAGAGTTCGCGGCGCTCGCGGCACGTTTCCATTTTGAGACAATCACCCCGATCCCGCTCTCTGCCCGTCACGGCGACAATGTGGTGCATCGTAGCGCCGCGATGGCATGGTATAAAGGTCCGACTTTGCTCGAACACCTTGAAATTATCGAACCGGCCGCCGGCCGCATGTCGCCGTTTCGGTTTCCGGTACAATGGGTTAATCGACCGGATGCTGGATTTCGCGGGTATGCCGGCACGATCGCCGGTGGATCAATCCGGCCCGGCGATCCGATCATCGTCGCCGCCTCCGGACGCACCAGCCACGTCGCACGCATCGTCACCGCCGATGGCGATCGCCGTGCAGCGAGCGAAGGCGAGGCCATCACTCTGACGCTGGTCGACGAACTTGACATCTCGCGGGGCGATATTCTGGCACCGCCCGCCGCCCGCCCAGACGTGGCGGATCAATTCGCTGCCGATCTGGTCTGGATGTCCGAAACGCCGTTGCTGCCCGGCCGTCCCTACACGCTTCGGATCGGCACCGCGACGGTCTCAGGTGTGGTTTCGAAAATCCGCCACAAAATCAATGTCAACAATTTCGACGAACTCGCCGCCGAGCAGTTGAACCTGAACGAAGTGGCTTTGGTTAACCTCGCTCTGGCCACCCCTGTCGCGTTCGATGCCTATCAGGACAATCGCCGTACGGGCGCCTTCATCCTGATTGACCGCGTCAGTCACGCAACCGTCGCTGCCGGCATGATTCGTCACGCGTTGCGCCGCGCCAGCAATATTCACACCCAATCCCTCACCGTCGACCGGGCTGCACGCACTGCCCGTAACAGACATCAACCAGCGATTCTCTGGTTCACTGGTCTGTCGGGCTCCGGCAAATCGACTATCGCCAATCTGCTGGAAACCAAATTGCATCTCCTGGGCGCCCACACCTACCTGCTGGACGGCGATAACATCCGCCACGGCCTCAACCGCGATCTCGGCTTTACCGATGCCGACCGAGTCGAAAACATCCGCCGCATCGGCGAAGTCGCCAAACTCTTCGCCGATGCTGGCATGATTGTCCTGGTCAGTTTCATCTCCCCGTTCCGAGCCGAACGCCGCATGGCCCGCGAACTGGTCGAACCCGGCCTGTTCCATGAGGTGTTTGTCGATACGCCCATCGCCGTATGCCGCGAGCGCGACCCTAAGGGATTGTATCGCAAGGCCGATGCCGGTCAGATCCGTAATTTCACGGGCATCGATAGTCCCTATGAACCGCCCGAAGCACCGGAGTTCCGACTCGACACCACAACATCCGATCCAGAAGCTCTGGCTGACAGCATGCTGTCATCTCTGCGCGAGACACTCGGTTTCGATCGATAAATTTCTACGGAAACTGGTTAAAATTCACAACCGCGGCACCTGCTCAACACTCGCATTCACCATTCTTGAGGATGTTTCGGCGGTTTGCGCGGCAGGGAATTGTCAGAAAATTTTACATGCGCGACGGCGGCGGCGACCATTTTTCTTGTAACAGTCTGAATTTAAATAACATTGTTTTTTGGCATGCAATTTGCTTATAAGATGTTAGGCGCTATTGCGCGCTGTATGGTTCCAAAAGCGGAACATCCTCTCGCTCATTTTTTGGAGTTCCGCATGCTTAACAAACTGGCCCTTATCGCCGGAGCCGCTTTTGTGGCTACCACTATTGGTGCTGCCACCGCCCAAGCCGATCCGTCAATGACGTTTGGAGTGACTGTCTGGACCGCCGCGACGCCGAACGCGCAGATCGGCGATGCAAACCAGCAAGCCCTCCCGACCAACACGATTATCGGGTCGAACAATCTGATGGCAACGGCAACGTATACCGGCATGCCGAACTGGTTCGACGGCACGCAAAGCAGCAATACATTTGCGGGATTCACCAATAATGGAGCGGGGTTCTCCGATATCACCTATTTCAACGGCGGCTCGGGAAATAGCGTTCTGAGCACATCGGGCTTCGGAAGCGTCGCACTATTCGAACTGACATTCACAACCAATCACGCGTTTTCCGGTACTGTCACCCATGACGACGGGTTCAGCCTGTACAATGCTGCTAACACGATGACCCTGGTGAACAGTTCCTATCCAACGACAGCCACACCAACCAATTTCAGCGTCACACCAGGCACCTATAATATTTGGTATCTTGAAGCGAACGGTGCCCCCGCTGCTCTACAATTTTCGAACGTGAACGTACCGGAGCCGGGGTCTTTCGCCCTTCTTGGCACTGGTCTTGTTGGTCTTGGCCTGCTGCTGCGTCGCAGAAAGCGTGCATAAAAAAGCCTGATGCCGTCTCATGCTCCCGGTTCGCCGGGAGCGTGTTTGATTGTTCGGTCTGGGGCCGATTGGTTAACCGAACCGAAATATTCAGCTGTTACGACTTTGTTGTGACGTCATCACAGTGATGTGAGCAATCAGCCCGTAGGTGGCCGATGCCATGATCACCTTTCGGAGATTATCATGTCGGCTCAACGTATCCGCCGTATAGCCGCCCTTGCCATAATCGGCTTGACACTGTCACCCTGCGGCTTCGCTGGCGAAAACCTCGTCACAAACGGGACCTTCGCAACCGGCAATTTCACCGATTGGACTATGACTACGATCGGCAACACTAATTCTGCTGCCGTCGTCATCGCGACCGATAATACTGCCCGACCATTTCCAAACGGCGCGTTCGGTGAAGCCATCCCGAACGACACGCTCAACATCGGTAGCCCAAACACAAGTAGTGGTTATGCGGCCTATTTTTCAACCGACTACGGCACACAGATACTGTCACAGACGATCGCCCTTGGCGTTGGCACCTACAGCATCGGCTATGATGTCTATGTTCCCTACAATGGATATATCAATCCCTACGACGCCTCGTTTTCCGCCAGCATTCCCGGCACAGATCTGATCGCGCAGACAACAGTCGGTACAATTGGTATGACCGAGGGAATTGATCGATGGCTCACCGTTGCGTCTGTTGCTACAATTGCCAGCGCTGGTAACTATACGTTAGAATTTGCATTTAGCGGCGCCGGGTATGCTGCCAAAGATATCCTGGTTGATCGGGTGTTCGTCGTGAAAGGCGACGCTCTTGTGCCTGAGCCCGGCTCGTTGATTCTGCTCGTGACCGCCGTTTGTGCTCTGGGGCTGATGCTTGTTCGCCGCCGCCGTGCCTAGAGCGTGATGCTTTCAGCTTAACGCTCTAGCTCTATGTTTTTTCGAGCGATTTCATGCGATTATGTTGCCGCTGTCGCGTCAACTTAATCGCATATCGCTCTAGTCTCGCCAAATGACCGCTGCACGATTGACGATGTCACAGGCAGATACTAGCCAAGCATAATGAATGCAACGTCACCGCTTAACCTCCGTGCCGTCAACCTTGGTGATACAGCCGCCAAATGCGCTATTCGTGATAGGCTCGGTGAGCGTTACGGCACCTTGGGAGTGCCATTCGCCGGCGACGCCACCGGATCGGCTAATCGCAATAGACTGAATGCAAACGATCACATAATTATCGCCGCAACGTCGGATACGGTCACCGGTTCGGCCTCCCTGCGCTGCCTGACGGGCCATCGTGACCACGCCGCAAGCTTCGGTGTCATGGAGGCTGATGTCTGGCAGCGCAAAGGGGGTGGTACCGCATTGGTGGCCGCATTGATCGATCTGGCGGATATTTGGCTTGGCCTTCGGCGAAACAAGCTGAACATGTTTGCCGACAATCGGCCCAACACCGCATTTTATCGAAAATTCGGTCTCGTCCCCAAAACCCAACTAACGGCTTACGCCCTGCGCGACGACGCACTGAGCGTCGCATTGTTGACGGCGTGGTTGTAGGTGTAGGTTCGGATCGTGTCACACAATAGCTTTGGTCATCTGTTCCGAGTTACGACCTGGGGAGAAAGCCATGGACCAGCGATCGGCTGCGTCATTGATGGTGTGCCACCCCGCATCGCTTTGTCGGAAGCCGACATTCAACCGTATCTCGACCGACGCCGTCCTGGTCAGTCGCGGTTCACCACACAACGCCGCGAACCTGATACGGTCAAAATCCTGTCTGGAGTTTATCAGGGGTTGACCACCGGCACACCAATCGCACTAACGATTGAAAACACCGATCAGCGCAGCAAGGATTACGCCAATATCGCCGACCGCTTCCGCCCTGGTCATGCTGATATTACCTATTATTGGAAATACGGCATCCGTGATCCGCGTGGCGGCGGCCGGTCATCGGCTCGCGAAACCGCTATGCGGGTGGCTGCCGGGGCCGTTGCCCGCAGGATTCTGGGCGATGCCATTACCATTCGCGGCGCTCTGGTACAGATGGGATCACATCGGATCGATCGCAGCCGCTATGACGATTTCGAGATCGACCGAAACGATTTCTTCTGCCCCGACGCGGTTGCCGCCATTCAATGGGAGAGTGAGCTCGATGCCATTCGCAAATCCGGCTCCTCCGTCGGGGCCGTCATAGAAATAGTTGCGGTCGGCGTCCCACCCGGTCTCGGCGCGCCGGTTTATGCGAAACTCGATGCCGATCTCGCGGCGGCGATGATGGGCATCAATGCGGTCAAAGCAGTGGAAATCGGTGACGGCTTTGCCGCTGCCACTTTGCGTGGCGAGGATAATGCCGACGAGATGCGCATGAACCCCGATGGAACCGTTCGCTTCCTTTCCAACCATGCTGGCGGTGTACTTGGCGGTATCGCAACTGGCCAACCCATTATCGTGCGCTTCGCCGTCAAACCGACCAGTTCGATCCTGACCGAGGTTGCAAGCGTCGATGCCGACGGAACCGATATCAAAATCCAGACAAAAGGTCGCCACGATCCTTGTGTCGGCATCCGGGCGGTACCCGTCGGCGAAGCCATGATGGCCTGCGTCCTTGCCGATCATTGGCTGCGTCATCGTGCGCAATGTGGTGAACCCATGCCGGCGGTCTTGCCGATCACGAAAATGTGATAACCGTTTGTTCATCAGCACTGTAGTATGCGGTAATCATGAATATAACCTCGTCGGCTCAGCGTAGTAAGCAGATCAAAGCGGTTGTTACGATGGCCGGCCGAAAATTATGGGCCGAACGAATCGCGGAACTTCGTGCCAAAGTCGCCACCGCGGCGCGTTATGGTAAATTCGTAGGTGTTCGCCATGCAGCCGAGTTCGCAGCTGAAAAAGCCCGACTCGGACTGGATTTGTCCCCAATTGAGACTACTCTGGCTGATCGCGTGGCCGGTCTTGCTCGTCTCGACGCAGTGCTGAGTGTATCGGGCAAGGCTCGTCTGCATTCCGCCGTCGCTGACAGCTTGGCGGGTGACGCCAATCTGATGCCACTGCTTCACCTGCATCGAACGGCATCACTGCATCAGGCGCTGGGGTTCACTGTGCACTACGCCGGCCTTGAAGACGGCGCGGTCTACGATCTTTTAATAGATCGCGATGGCACTACGGCTGAAATTGCCTGCGATACACTTTCTGCTGAGGAAGGCAGACTGGTTCACCGGGCTGCTTGGATGCGACTGATGGATCAGATCGACCCCGATCTGCAGACCTGGCTGTCCGCCCATCCCGGCAGGTACCTCCTGAAAATGACCTTGCCTCAGGGCTTGCGCGATGCCGCTTCGGCGGACGGCACCAATGCTCTTGCCACACTGCACAAGCGCATCAATACCATGCTCTCTAGTTCCAAACGTTCGGATCATGATGAAGCGGCGGTACTGCGGCTTGATCCTCTGATGCTCGCGGCGGCACAAGCCAGCGAAAACGGTCTTATGAACCGTCTCCGGAACGAGTTCGGCCCGGAAGCCAATCTGGCGGTCACCGGGGGCGGTAATGGTATTTTGGTCTTAGCGGCACGCGCTGGCAGTGAAAATGAGGTGGCGGTCGCAATGCGCACCCGTCTCGCTGCCCTTGCCCCCACGCGACTCAGCGGAAGCCGACCAGGTATTCTTGCCATGTTCATTGAAGATACCGACCGTCTTGAGTGGTCCCTTTTACGCGATCAACTCACGCTTGAGGGCGAGGCAAGGCAATTTTTGACGTTTCCGGAGGCGCGGGTCGTTGTCGCAGTTACCTGCGCGTCGCGATTCGAACTTTATGGGCCGCTGGGAGCCGATAGTGCGATGCGTTTCCGCAATCCGACTCATCCAGCCGCAAAAAACCCGACACTCGCTCCGGCAGTTTTGTCAACCGTTTAAGTCAGCCGCAGAGCATCGCACAACGACGCCGTGGCGTCCCTCGCTCGGTAGGCACATCGCGGCAACAGTGGCTGCCATGGCGTCGTAGGGCGGCAACTCTCCCGCCTCGGTTCCCTCCGCAAGCCATAATTCCGCGACAGGATCGAACAGATTGACTCGAAGGTCCGTCCGTATCAGTTCAGCGGCCCATGCAAGGACCAATCCTTGTCGCGCTGCCATGCTGGCGCCGGCCAATGCCCAATATGGCCGCGGAGTGGACGCGACTTCATGGGTCAACACCACCACCCGGCCATGCCCTGCAGCGCGCAACAGAGGTTCGGTCGAACGGATCAACCGCCAAGTCGCAGCTACGTTGATCCCGAACGCCCGATCCCAATCCGCTTGATCGATCTGGCTCGTTGCCGTGAGTTGCCCGATCGCTCCGGCGGCATGCACCATGATATCTAATCGACCAAACCGTTGATAAAGGCTGGCGCCGATCTGATCCGTCACGTCGGCCCGGATCAGATCAGCCGGCAGCAGAGTCGCCTCTCCGCCCGCGGCACGAATCGCGTCATCAGTCACGGTGAGACCGAGATCATCACGGGCTGCGATCACCACATGAGCCCCCATCCGCGCCAAAGCGATCGCGGTCGCCGCCCCTACACCGCGGCTTGCACCGGTTACCAGCGCCAACCGTCCTTCCAGTATTCGTTCCACGGCACCGCTCATAATTCGATTATGGTTCAGGGCATCGTAATGAACAAGCCAATCGTCAATGCCAATCCGATCGCCACGACTCCCGCCCGCAACACTGTTTCGTTGATCCGGCGCAACATGAAAACGCCAAGCAGCCCGCCTGCAATCGCCGCCACGGCGACATACGCGACCAAATCCCAAGCTACCCGCGCCTCAGTTAGAAACACCGCAACGGCAGAGGCGTTCATGACTCCGGCCAATACGTTCTTGGTTGCTCCGGCATGACGAACCGCCACACCGGCAGCCGTTAGCGCCGCGAGCATCAGAATACCGATCCCGCCACCAAAGTACCCGCCGTAAATCGAGATCATAAATTGTACGATAATCGCAGACCGCCTACCTAACCGCGCAGTAGCCCCCTCCCTCGTGGAACGACGCACGAAACTGCCCCAGGCGAACACGATCGTTGCAAATAGAACCAAGAACGGCACCATCCGGGCGAATACGCCGGGCGGCGTAACCAGTAACAAGACCGCTCCGAGAGCACCACCAACGAGGCTGATTCCGAACAGCCCACCAAATCCGAGCCCAGCCGCACCCATAACAAGGTTTCGTCCGGCCAATCCGGTTGTGACCTGACCCGGAAACAATGCAATGGTCGAGGTAATATTCGCGGCGCGGGGATCCAGCCCGGCGAATAGAAGGGCCGGAAACGTCAGAAACGAGCCGCCACCCGCCAACGCATTCTGCGCGCCGGCGGCAAAGGACACGACCACCAAGACAAGATCACGCCAGTTCATTCAGTTGGCGCCACATGCAATTCGATCCCTAATGATGTGATCAGATCATTGATTGCCGGTGGCGGCGGTACATCGGTATACAATGAGGCGATCTGAGCGAGCGTCCCTACGCGCATCAGTGCCGGCCGGCCAAATTTCGAATGATCGGTCACCAGCAAGACCCGGCGAGCGTTGCGAATAATCGCCTGGGAACAGATCACCTCATCCATATCGTAGTCATATAATCCGCCATCGGCATCGATTCCCGAAATCCCGATGATCCCGATGTCGGCACGAAACTGATCAAGCATATCACGTGTTGCCTGACCAGTAATGCCGCCATCGCGGTTGCGCACCATACCGCCAGTCACCACGATACGGAAGTCGCTGTTCTCACTCATGATGCGTGCAACATTGAGATTGTTCGTTATCACCCGCAAATGCTGATGTCCCAACAGAGCGCGCGCCACCTGTTCAGTGGTGGTTCCGATGTTGATGAACAACGAAGCATGTTCGGGAACATCCGCAGCGACCATTGCCGCGATCCTCTGCTTGGCGGCCAAATTGACCACTTTGCGCCGCGCGTACTCCATGTTTTCAATGCTCGATGGCAAACCTGCTCCACCGCGATACCGGCTGATGCGCCCCTCCGCAGCAAGAGTATTCAAATCGCGCCGGATGGTTTGGACCGTCACGTCGAAATGCTGGGCCAACGCATCGATTGTCTGAAATCCACGCGTTCCGACCAGAGCGACGATCTCGGTCAGCCGGTTGATGCTAGCTGGATGATCTGACAGATGAAACTCCTAAAAAGATGACAAAATCACAGATCCGACTTTGTAATTCATGCATCTTGGGTAACAACTTGGCAAACCAGACCGAACGAAAACGGTCGGGCTGGCCGTAGCGCCAAACCCGACCTCATCGCACAGCGGTGCCATGCGACATACATCACCTCAGTGTCCATCAATAAA
>NZ_JBMFGY010000076.1:0-8053 GCF_049977125.1 Acidiphilium sp.
TCGACAGCACGGGCCTCAAAATCTACGGCGAGGGTGAATGGCTGGATCAGAAGCACGGGGTTCGGGCGCGTCGGCGCTGGCGGAAACTGCACATCGCGGTCGATGCCGATACCCACGAGGTCCGCGCCAGTGAATTGACACCTGATGATGTCGGCGACGTCACCGCCGTGCCGGACTTGCTTGATCAGGTAAAAGATTCGGTTGCTGCTGTGATCGCCGACGGCGCTTACGACGGACAGCCGGTCTACGATGCGGTGGCGGCAAATCATCCAGGAGCCGCCATCGTTATTCCACCCCGGTCAACGGCAGTTGCGGGACAAAATGAGAACCCAACGCAGCGCGCCAGCCATCTCGAGGCTATCGCAAAGCACGGTCGGCGCGGCTGGCAGCAACGATCCGGCTATGGGCGGCGAAGTCTCGTTGAAACCACAATGTTCCGATACAAAACCATCATCGGTCGGCGACTTCACGCTCGGACTCTATCCAATCAACAGACCGAAGCCAAAATTGCCTGCAACGTCCTGAACCGGATGACCGGCCTCGGTATGCCGGTGTCCGTGAGGGTCAAATAAACGCTGCTACCATGGCGATCACCAACCCTGACCCGACTCATGCAACAACGCCACGCGGTATCTCATCTTCTTGAACTTGTGGCGGCGATCGTCGTTGATCTTGTTCGGCATGCGGCTTGCTGATGGCACTCGGGATGACACTTCCTCCTACTTCATTACTGAAATTCCGTCATCAAGCTATCCGACCGCGAGTCGATCACAACAAAATCAACCACAGGTGTATTTATGCACCAACGCCATTTCATGCGATTATGTTGCCGCTGCCGCGTCAACCTAATCGCATATCGCTCTAATGCTGCGCCGATGGGGGCATCCGCGCGTCGTGGTGACCGACAAGCTTCGGAGCGACGACGTTACACTCCGAAACGATTGCCGCAGTGCCGATCATCGGTCCCACAAGCGGCTGAACAACAGGATCGAAGCCTCTCATCGCCATCCAAGACGACGAGAAAAGATCTTGGGCCGGTTCAAGTCTGCCGGCCAGGCTCAGAGATTTCTCGCCACTCACGACCAGATCGTCACCCTGTCCCGCCCGAAACGCCACCGTCTCTTCGCGCGATCATTCCACCATGGTCGGGCCGACGCATTTCCACTCGGGGCCGACTACGCCGCCAACCTGGCCGCCTGATCGATCGTAACCAAGGTCAATCGCACCTCATCCAATCAACCTGACAATGCCTTCCGACCGACAAACCGCAATTCCGGGATTTAAGGAAAACTCACACCAAACCTCACGAACGATCAGCCACCATCGCTCCCCGCTGCTGCACACCCCACGCGCGCTTGCCGGTCAGGAAATACAGCCAGCCCCAGGTCGCGCCCATATGCCGGAACAACTGAAAGCTGAACGGCTCGATCACCGCCGCCAGTATCGCCAGCCCCGGCTCCGCTCGCGTCCGCCCGCCGACCCAGTTGCGATACAAATGCACCGACCAGCCATGAAACCCGAGATCGATCACGATCTTGCCCAAAATGAACCCGCCGACCGGGATCAACATCGAAACCCGCCCCGTCGCAATATACCAAAGCAGCAGCGCAAACGCGCATAGCCCATAGACCGGCTGCATCGTGTCGATCGCCTTGACCGGCAGCATCCACGTCCCCAACCGCCGATACCGCGCCGCCCCCACCATGTCGCGATACCAGAACTGGGTCTGCAGAAACCCGCCGAACCACCGCCGCCGCTGGCGTAAAAACGCCGGGAGGCTGCCGGGCGCCGAGGTTCGCCCCCGCGCCCCGCCGATCACCGCGCTGTGCCAGCTCAGCCCGTGCATGAACCCATAGCGACGCAACCGATGGATCAACTCATAATCCTCGACCAGACAATCCGGATCGAACCCGCCCACCAGCGCCACCGCATCACGCCGAAACCCGGCAAACGCCCCTGAAATCAACAGCAGACTGTCCTGGCGCATCCAGGCATAGCGCGACAGGAAATTGCGAACATATTCATAGGTCTGGAACCATTCGAACACCCGCCCGGTCACGCTGCCATCGCACACCGGAGTCAAAACCCCGGTCGCTGCCACCAGGCCCGGCGTTGCCGCGAACGCATCACGCATCGCGCCGATCGCCTCACGCTCCAAAATCGTATCCGCATCGACCGTCAGCACCAGATCGGTGTCGAGATGAACCAGACTCGCGTTCAACGCCACCGCCTTGCCGCCATGCGCCAACCGCAACCACCGCAACTGGGGCACCACCATGCTCGGCGCGCTGATCGCCCCCAGCATCGGCGCCTCCAAACCATAAACCGCGCGCATCACCGCCGCCGTGCCGTCGCTCGATCCATCATCGGCAATCACGATCGCCTCCGGCGGATCGCTCTGCCCGAGCAGCCCGGCCACCGTCGCCTCCAGCACTGCCGCCTCGTTATACGCGGCGACGATCACCCCCAGCGTCGGCCGCTGCCCCGCCGCAGCACCCGGCGCCACCGCCCGGCGCAACGGCCATGTCTGCCAGACGGTGAACGCCAACAGCGCGGTGTCATACGCGATATAAACGATCCCGACCGACCAGCCCGAAATGCCATGCGCGAAAAATGCGTTCGCGAACAACACCACCCACACCAGCATCACCGCGCCATGAATCGCCACACTGCGCCACGGTGTCGGCGACGGCGTCCAGCGCGGTGAATTCATCCGAAGCACCGGATTCAGCGTAATCGACACAGGCACTATCCCATCACAATCGTTCGCGTCTCACATGAGGCGGCTTGACGACCTGCCAAGCAGCCCCACCGATGATACATCCCAACTGGAGCCCGCAGATGACCGAGGCCGAAAAATACACACGCACCGCCGTCCTGCTGCATTGGGGCATCGCCCTGTTCATCCTGATCAACGTCAGCCTCGGCCTCGGCGCCAATTACGCCCCGGTTCCCTGGCAGCGCCCGATGATCGATCTGCATAAATCGATCGGCATCACCGTCCTGTTCCTCGTCATCGCCCGCATCGCGTGGCGCCTGACCCACAAACCACCCACACTGCCCGCCGACTACGCGCCCTGGGAACGCACCCTAGCCCACACCGTCCACTACGCCCTCTATTTCCTGATCCTCGCACTCCCGCTCACCGGCTGGATCCACGATTCCGCCTGGAGTGCTGCCGCCGGCCACCCGCTCAAACTGTTCTGGGTCATCCCCTGGTTTCGCCTCGGTTTCATCACCACCCTTCCCGCCGCCACCAAACACGAATTCCACCTCTGGTTCGGCATCATCCACACCTATCTCGGCTACACACTCTACGCCCTCGTCGCCGGCCACATCGCCGGCGCCCTCAAACACCAACTCCTCGACCACCGCCCCGAATTGCAGCGCATGTGGCGGTGACCCGTAATGGTGGGTGTTGGGGATGGTGAATTCGATCCTGTTGTTCAGCCGCTTGTGGGAACGATGATCGGCACTGCGGCAATCCGTGCGGTGTGGTACGTCGTAGCTCCAAAGCTTGTCGGTCACCACGACGCGCGGATGCCCCCATCGGCGCAGCATTAGAGCGATATTATTGCTATGCGCTTGTTTCCCGCCGGACGGTTCTTTCATTGGTCGGTTACAGAGCCCCAATCAAGCCAAACTCGATGCCGGTGCGCCGTCTATACCAACAAAAACTCTGTTTTGTCAGGCTTTTATAAGTCTTGGGGCGTCTTCGTCCCAGGTGATCGAGACTTTAGTGCCGGTTGCGATGCCGGCAGCTTCGGTGCTGGGCATGGCGGCGGTGATGCAGTCGGAACTACCTTCGATTTCGACGCGGAGGCTGGTCAGGGCGCCGAAGAAGGTGCTGGTCGTGACGGTGCCTTGCAACATGCCTGGGCTGGAGGACGGGGCGAGGCGGATGGCTTCGGGGCGGAGCAGGAAATGGATTTTCGTGCCTGCTGCCATGCCGCGTGCGCGGTTTGCGGCGAGGGTGCGGCCGAGGATGGTTACGGCACCGGTTGTTCCATCCGCGACGATGCCGGGTAGCTCGGCCACGGCGCCGACGAAGCGGGCGACGAAGATGGTTTCCGGCTCGCCGTAGATTGCGGCGGGGGTACCGACCTGTGCGAGCACGCCTTCATGCATCACCACCACGCGGTCGGAGATCGATAGCGCTTCCTCCTGATCATGGGTGACGAACAGGGTGGTCACACCGGTTTCCTGTTGGATCCGGCGGATTTCGTCGCGCAATTGCACGCGGACCTTGGCATCGAGGGCGGAGAGCGGTTCATCGAGCAGGAGCAGGGAGGGGCGGATTGCCAGCGCGCGGGCGAGGGCGACGCGCTGCTGCTGTCCGCCGGAGAGCTGATGCGGATATTTCGCCGCGTGTTCGGCGAGCCCGACGAGGTCGAGCAATTCGCGCGCACGCTGGCGCTGGGCGGCATCGTCCTGCCGGCGAACGCGCAGGCCGAAGCGGACGTTGTCTTCGGCGCTCATGTTGGGAAACAGGGAATAGGCCTGGAAGACCATGCCCATCTGGCGCTTCGCCGGGGCGAGAGCGGTGATGTCCCTGCCCTCCAGCATGACGCGGCCGGAATCCGGATGGTCGAACCCGGCGACGATGCGCAGCAGGGTGGTTTTGCCGCAGCCGGAGGGGCCGAGCAGGGAGATGAATTCGCCGGGTTTGAGCGCCAGCGAGACATCGCGCAGCACGGTGCGGCTGCCGTAGTGCTTGGCGATGGTATCGAGCGTCAGATAATCCATCAGCGGGCCCCGCCGATCTGCACCTGACCGCGACCGCTTCGTCCCGTGACCAGCACACCGAGCATGGCGAGCCAGGTGATCAGAAAGCTGAGCAGGGTCAGGGCCGAAGCCTCGGTTGCCGAGGTCTGGCCGATATAGTCGATATAGACCGCGAAGGTGTTGAACAGCAGGATGTTGGCGAAGGTGAATTCGCCCATCACGATCGCGATGGTGAGCAGGGCGGCACCGATCAACGCGGTGGTGAGGTTGGGCACCACGACGCGGAAAATCAGGGTGAACCAGCCGGCACCGAGGCTTTGGGAGGCTTCGGTCAGGGTTTTCAGATCGAGCGCGCGCATGCCGACATCGAGGGCGCGATAGGTGTAGGGGAGTGCCAGGATGACGTAAGGGACCACGAGGTAATTCGCGGTGCCGACGAACCAGTCCGGGCCGGTGTAGAGCGTGGTCATGCCCGCAACGAGCGCGATCGGCGGCACCACGAAGGGCAGGACCGAGAGGAAATCGAACAGCGGGCGCAGGCGTTGCACCCGCAGGTTCAGCCAGAACACGGCGGGGACCAGAACGACCAGCCCGACCAGGATGGTTTCGATCGCGAGGCGGATGGACAGGCCGAGGCTCTGCCAGAGTTTCGGCTGGTGGATCAGCGCGACATAGGCGGAGAGGCCGTAGCGGTCGCCGCCTTCCCACAGGCTGAACACGCCGGTCGCGAGCAGCGGGGTGATGAAATAAATCCCGACGATGCCGAGGCCGAGGCCGGGGATCAGGCGGGGGGTGCGGCGGTTCATCGTTTCACCCAGCGCCCGACCCGGCGCGCGATCAGGGCGTAGATGCCCATCACCACAACCATCACCCCGATCATGCCGAGGGCGAGGGCGGCACCGGTCTGCTGCGAGACCATGACGTTGCCCGACAGGACGTTACTGATCGCGACCGGGACCAGGGCGACGATGCCGGAGGTCAGCGCATAGGGCGTCGCGTAAGCGGAGAAGGCGTTGCCGAACAGCAGGATATAGGCCGAGAGCAGCGAGGGCAGCAGGATCGGCAGGCCGACATGGCGCCAGTAATCCCATGCCGAGGCACCGAGGTTTTCCGCGGCCTCCCGCCATTCGCGCCGGAGCGCTTCGAGGGCGGGGGTGATGACGATGACCATCAGCGGGATCTGGAAATAGGCATAGACCAGCACGAGGCCGGGCAGGGAATAGAGGGTGAACCCGCTGCCGTAGAGGTTCATGCCGATCAGTTTGAGCCAGACGGTGATGATACCGAGACTGCCGAGCGTGGCGATGAAGGCGAAGGCGAGCGGCACGCCGGCGAAATTCGCGGCCACCGCGCCGAAGGTGGTGACCAGCGAGCGCAGGCCGCGCGGCATGCCGGGGAGCAGCACGAAATACGCGGTCAGCCCGCCGACCACGAGGCCGACGAAAGCGGCCATGGCGGACAGTTCGATCGAGTTGCGGAACGCCACCACGGTCTGACCCTGGCCGAGTGAACGGACGTAATGCAGGGTCAGCCCGTGCTTGCCGAGGAAGGCGGTGGCCAGGAGCATCAGCGTCGGCAGGATCAGGAACGCCGTGACGTAGAGCAGGAACGGCGCCATGAAGGCGATGGTGAACCAGCCAGCGGATCTAATAATTCGTCCGTTCGACGTCGGGGAATCTGGTATCACGCCTTGACCAGTTTGGTCCAATTCTCGGTCAAAGCTGCTTGCGCCTTTTTGGTTTGCGCGATCGTTGCGAACAACGCCTCGCCATACGGCTTGGCTGGCGGTAAATCCGCCATCAGCGCGGCCGGGATAACGCCGGATTTTGCCATGGCGGAGAACCGCGCTGGGTGGGCGAAGCCCTTGAGGTAAAGCAGCTGACCTTCGTCCGAATAGATAAATTCCTGCCAGAGTTCGGCGGCTTTTGGGTGCGGGGCGAATTTACTGATCGCCTGGCAATAGAAGGCGCCGTAGGGTTTGGCATCGGTGGGGATGATGGTGTCGATCTTGGTCATCGCCTTGGATTTCTTCGCCTGGGCGAGGTTGAGGTAGTCCCAGTTGATCACCACCGGGGTCTGACCGGAAACGAGGCTGGCCGAGGTGGCTGCCGAGGGGTCGAAATTGCCGCGTTTGGCGAGATCGGCGAAGAATTCGATACCGGGCATGATATTGTCGAGTGAGCCACCATTTGCGAGGGCAGCGGCGAACACGCCGGCGAAGGCGGCACCGGCGCCGAGCGGGCTGCCGTTCAGTGCAACCATCCCCTTATAGGCAGGTTTTTTCAGATCGGCCCAGCTTTGCGGCGCGGTTTTGGCGACCGACATGTTCACGCCGAACGAAATCAGCCCGAAGTAGTCGCCGTACCAGAGGCCGGCGGGGTCTTTCAGCGCAGCGGGGATGGAATTCCAGGTCGAGACTTTGTAGGGCCTGAACAAGCCCTGTTTGGCCCCTGTCAGTGCAAAAGATAAGCCAACATCGACTACGTCCGGCCCACGCGATTGACCGCGCATGGAGCGGATGGATTGGAGCTCCTCCGCAGAAGTATCGTCGGGGGCGGCATTTCTAATCGGGATACCGTATTTTTTCTCGAATGTGCTGATGATTTCGCCATAATTCGCCCAATCGGGTGGCAAGGCAATGGTATTGAGCCCGCCCTCATGCTTCGCCGCTGCAATCAGGGCGGGGGACGTGCCGGCGGCATCGCTGATCGTGGGCAGCAATCCTGCGATGGCACCTGCTCCGACATATTTCAGAACGGTGCGGCGGGATTGGCGGAAACTTTCGGGTATCATATCACCGGGCATGATCTCATCCTCGATCGGTATAGGGTTTGCATCCAGATTGATCGCTCGCGAGGCTGCAACCATGAAACCGCCCCCTGGGCAAGCCTGCCCAACGTGACGGTTTCATGACGGCGACGGCGTCAGAATACCACGCCGGCTTCCAGCAGCCCGATCACCTGATTGCGATCGGTGCCGCTACTGCCGAACGCAGGTCCGGTACCGACGCTGGTGAGATGCAGCAACCCGACTTCGCCCCGCGCGAAGATGTTGCCTTGCTGCCACGTCGGTGTCACGCCGATGCCGATGCCAGCTGAGTGGGCGTTCAGATACCATGCTTGTGGACCATTGTTTGAATAATAGACCACCTGGCCACCCACCGACCACGGAGTTTTTGCGAATTGATAATCCCCGATCAGTTCGGCGCCGAAATTGCTGGTGAATTTATCGATACCGATCTGATGATCGACTTTGGCGTAAACATATTGAACTTCAGGTACCAGCGTCACGGCGCCTTTGGTGTAGGAATAATACACGCCAATCATAT
>NZ_JBMFGY010000076.1:8153-15696 GCF_049977125.1 Acidiphilium sp.
CCGAGCGTGAAAGTGTTGGTCGACATGCTACTTGGTTTGATACCGAAGTAAATCGAATCGTCCGGCTTGATCTCAACCGTGAACTGCACCAGCCCCGTTGGTTTGACGATTTTCAGATCCAGCACCCGCGCCACCGCACCAGTCGATTTGTTGCTGCCAAACAACGTGTCGGAATTAGCGCCTGAAAATCCGTAGAAATCACCATCGATGCCTCCGCTGAGGTTAAGCGGGCCGAGCGGACCGCCATCGATTGTCATTGGCTTGACCGAGACCTGAGCGTGCGCCACCCCGCTGACCGCCATGAATCCGAGCCCTGCCCAAAGCAGAGTCCGCGTTGATACCAGTTTCATTCCAGATGCCTCACTGTTTTTAATTGATCATCGACCTGTCGAACCTCAACACGGCTCACCGAATCCGATGACCGATCGCCTGATGCCAAAACGGTCCGACCAGACTAGTCTCCGGTCCGACCCCTCACGTTGTATTGAATAAAACCGACAGGACTTTTGAACCCGACCCAATGGTGGCGTGAGAGCCACAGTAGGGTACTATGGCTGACATACAATTGAAGTTCAGGGTTGGACGAAGACCATGATCACGATAATGACCATCAAAATCGTTGGCACTTCATTGGCGATCCGGTAAAAACGTTCCGGTTTTACGTTCTGGTCATTCAGGAAATTCCTGCGCCATTTTGACATCGCGCCATGAAATCCACTCATCAGAATCACACAGGTAAATTTCACCCACCACCACGGCGCTGACCACGAGATTGCTCCAGGCGTCAGGATCAGAAGAATACCGAACAGCCATGAGGAAATCATCGCTGGCGTGGCAATTTGCTTGAGCAACCGCCGTTCCATCACCTTAAACCGCGCCGATTCGAGCGAACCAGGGGCGACCTGACAGTGATAAACATAGAGCCTCGGCAGATAGAATAGTGCCGCCATCCACGCGATGATCGACATCACATGAAACGCGAGATCCCAGCGATACAGCGGGGCGAGGAACGCAAATGTCATGCGTCTACCCGCGCGCCGACCACCAGACCGGTCACCTGATCCAGCCGCGTGATCAACCCGGCGGCACCGGCGGCGCGCAACTCTGCGCCGTCGCCATGTGGCGTAAACCCATAACAGGTCATTCCCGCCGCCACGGCGCCGGTCACGCCAGGTACCGAATCCTCAATCACCACACAGCGTGACGGGGCCACGCTTTCGGCGCGGGCGGCATCCAGAAATACATCCGGCGCTGGTTTCGGTCGCCCACCAGCAGCGAACAGGCGAGGTGCGCTGTGGGTTCGCCCCGCAGTCAGCGCTAGAAATCCGGTTCGACCAAATTTGGCCGTCATTTCTGCATCTGCCGAGTTCGACGCGATCCGCCATGCGATGCCGAGGCGATCAAGTTCTTCCAGAATGGCACGCGCACCGATGATCTCGGTCACTTCGGCTGCCATCGCTACCGCAATCTTGTCAACCATCCGATCGTTCCAATCGGCTGGCAACGGAGCGCCACGTTCAGCCTCAATCATTGGTTTCATCGCCCGCAGGGATGTACCAACGAAACGCATCATTGCCTGTTCTGGCGTCGTCGGAAGGCCATGCTCGGTCATGTCCGCGGCGACGACGCGTGCCGAGACGATCTCGCTGTCCATCAGGACGCCGTCACAATCAAAGATAACCAGATCGAACCGATGGCTCATACCGTTACAAGTGCCCGATACTTCGCCCAAGGGCAATCGCGGTTAGCCACACCGCAGGATCGCGCGCCGCGCGCCGAGCACAGCCCGTCACCATGGGCGATCGCGCGACGAGCGATACCCGCCAGAGCCGCGATGAACGCGGGATCGTCATTCGGTGCCGGAGATCGATAATAGCCGGGCAGATGCAGTTTTTCAGCGACCTCACGATATTCAACATCAAGTTCGACCAGCGTTTCGATGTGCTCCGACACGAAGGCGATCGGGATCACAACGACCGCAGTACCGTCATGCGCAGCCTGTTCGATTGCCTGTTCGGTCGAAGGCTCAATCCATTGCTGTGGCGTCGCACGAGACTGGAAACACACCTGATGATCAACCATCTCACCCAGGGTACGAGTAATCACCGCCATAACCGCCGCGGTACAGGCCTCGACTTCTTCCTGATACGGATCACCGGCCTTGACGATGCTTTCCGGCAGACCATGGGCTGAAAACAACAGCCTAATCGGCGTGCCTGCCGGCAGCTCCGCTCGCGCACGCGCGAGTGTCCCCATCACAAGCATCGCGATCGCGGCCGCGAAGGCAGGATCATCGTACCAGCAACAGACAGTCGTGGTTGGCACCACCAGACCGGATTTTGCTGCGGCCTCATGCCAATCCGCCAAGGAACTACCGGTGGTTGTTGTGGAAAACTGTGGGTAAAGGGGCAGAAGCAGAATTCGCTCGGGTGCCCAATCCTTGACCGCGCGGGCGACCTCGCCGGCGAAAGGATGCCAGTAGCGCATCGCGATAAAGCATTTCGAACCTGGCAAACTGGCCTCAAGCGCATCGGCTTGGCGCTGTGTCATCTCCAGAAGCGGCGACTTGCCGCCCATCAGCGCGTAGCCCTCCTCAGCTTTGCTCTGCGCCGACGCCGCGATCAGCCGTGCCAACCAAAACCGAATGAATATCGGTGCCCGGATGATTGCCGGATCGGAGAACAGATTGACCCGAAACGGTTTGATGCTGTCGACTCCATCCGGACCACCCAGATTGAACAGGATGATCGCGGTGCGGACGGGCAGAACCGGTTCGGTGTCATTCATATCCGTGAAGTAGCGTGTTCTCGCGAATCCTCAAGCAGCCGCTGCGGCAGAGATCGCAGCCGCTCAATCAACTGCGCGACATGTTCCAACGGCGTATCGGGCAAAATACCGTGACCGAGATTGAAGATATGCGGCAACCCAGCCAGTTCCCCGGCGATCCGCTCCACAGCGTGATCGAGCGAAACCCCGCCCGCGCGAAGCAATAGCGGATCCAGATTGCCTTGCAGAGCAACACTGCGAGGTAGCAGCCGTGCAAGTGCTGCTGCGTCCGTTGCGGTATCCATACCGAATCCTGATATTCCAGTCTCAGCGATATAGGGCAGCGCCATCAATCCGGCGAGCCGCGGAAACCCGATTACCTTTACCCCTGGGTGACGCAGGTGCAGCGCATCAACGATCCTGGTCGTCGGATGGATTACATGGGCTCGGAACAGATCCGGCGGCAGTAATCCGGCCCATGAGTCGAACAACATCACGCAATCAGCCCCGGCCTCAATCTGCCATGACAGGTAATCAATTGTCGCCGTGGTCATCAGCTCGATGACCGAAGCGACAAGCCCAGGGTCGCTGTAAGTTAACGCCAGACTGCGGGCAAAATTGCCGCCCTTGCCCTCAAGCATATAGCACGCGACGGTGAACGGGCTGCCGGCGAAGCCGATTAGCGTCGTCTCCGGTGGCAATTCGGCACGCACCCGCGCGACGGCCTCCATCACAGGTTCGGTACCTGCCTTGAGCCGGTTCAGATCGAGCCGGTCCAGATCGGACAGCGTCTCCAACCGTTCCATCAACGGACCTTCCCCCTCGGCATAGCGCAGCTTCTGTCCCAAGGCCCAGGGTGCGATGAGAATGTCGCTGAACAGGATCGCAGCATCGAGACCGAAACGGCGGATCGGCTGCAAGGTCGCCTCGGTAGCCATTGCGGGCGTCGTGCATAGCGCGATGAAATTGCCAGCACTTGCCCGTAGCTTGCGATATTCAGGCAGGTATCGCCCGGCTTGACGCATCAACCATACGGGAGGTGGCCAAACGGCCTCGCCATCCAGCGCTTTTAGAACCAACCGATCTGCTGTTTTTCCCGTCATGGTACCCTGACTAGCTTTAAATTGTTTTAGATTAAAGGATGGTTGTGGAGATTGACCCTGTTAATCATGGGGAACCCCGTGTGCCAAGAAACAACCCACAAACTTATCCACAGCTAGAGTCCGGTTTTAATCGCCTGATTCTACGTTAAAGCCTGACATTTTCCACATTCGCATAAACCCCTGCGTACAACAATCCACAGGGAGTCGGCCGACACGGGTTATCCGACTTGTCCCCCAGCACCCCTAGTCGGAGGGGAGTTATCCACGCTATGAAAAAGTTAATGGACGGTAAACGGCTCAATCTCCACCTCGTTTCGGACGCCACGGGCGATACGCTCAACGCAGTGGCGCGCGCTGCGACGGCCCAGTTCGAGGGCGCTAATATTCACCTCCATCGCTGGAGCTTGATCCGATCGCGGCTTCAGTTGCATCGTGTGCTTGAGGGGATCGAGGCGGAGCGGGGGCCGGTGCTGTCCAGCCTAGTCGACGAGGCATTGCGGGCCGAGCTTGCCCAGGCCTGTGAACGCCTCGGCCTGCGGTTGCTTCATATGCTCGATCCAGTTTTCCAACTGCTCGCCGAGGAACTCGGCGCGCCGACCCGGCCCACCCCCGGACGGCAATATGTGCTCGATGCAGACTACTTTCGTCGGATCGACGCCATGCACTATGTTCTCTCACATGACGATGGCCAGGCGATGCGCGGCCTCGCCGAGGCCGATGTTATTCTGGTCGGTGTCTCGCGCTCATCGAAGACTCCGACCTCTTTCTATCTCGCCAACCGCGGAATCAAGGCGGCCAACGTGCCGTTGGTACCGAGCCTCGGTGTGCCTGAAGTACTCGACAAACCGCGTTGCCCGGTTATTGGTCTGTTCATCGACGCCGCCCCATTGATTGAAATTCGGCGTCACCGCCTGCGCCTGCTTGGCGCGGCAACGGCGCCCGGTGCTGCCTTTCAGCGCGATCATGAGGATTACATTGATGATGATGCGGTTGAAGCGGAATTGCTTTGGGCGCGACGTCTTTGCTCGTCACGGGGCTGGCCGACCGTCAATGTCACGCGCCGCTCGATCGAGGAGACTGCGGCGGCGGTGCTTAAAATGATGGAAGCCTGGCACGACAGACACGACAAAGCCAAGGGGCTTCGCCCACTCGACCCAGCCTGACGATCTTTTAGCCCAGACTCGGGCTCAGTTGCTTCGCTCCAGCCATGCGCGATCAGCTATTTTGGGCGAGGGCCCGCACCAGGTCGGCGCGGCTGACGATGCCAACCAACTTGCCATCACGCAGCACGGGAACGCGTTTGATTGCCTTAGATATAATCAGCTTGGCGATGTCGCCGAGTCTGGTTTCCTCGGTGACCGAGACAACGTTGGAATGCATCACATGCAGAACCTTTTCACGCTCCGATTTGATCATGTTGAGATATTCCGGCGCAAGATCGGTGCCTTCAGCAAGCATTTGCAGCCACCACGATTGTTTTGGGGTCGGCTCGTCCGACCATTGCAACAAATCGGTCTCGCTGACGATCCCGAGCACGTGACCCTCTGGATCGACCACCGGCATGCCGCTGATATGGTGGGTTGCGAATAGTTTGGCGACCTGTCGGACCGAGGTGTCTGGCGGCACCGTCACAAGTTTACGTGACATCACGTCGGCCGCGGTCAATGTGGAGGTTTCAAGCATGGGAACGTCTCTCCTAGTTTGGCGTAAGGGGTTACCATGGCACAAACACGTTGGACGTCTTTGATCTGTCTCAAGCCGAGGTGCCAATTTCAGCGTGGGGACCGGTCGTACGACGGAGATCCTGTACCGAGCCTACCCTGGCAACAGTCTGGCTCTTGTGGCATTGATTGACTGGGTTTTGGACCGCGGCAGATTTGTCGCCACAGGGAGTACAGCGATGGCTAAGGTCGATCTGCTGCTGCTTCATGCTCCCAGTGTCTATGATTTCCGTGATCACGCGATCCTCTATGGCCCGGTCAGTGATATGATCCCGTCCTCGACCGTGTTTGAGATGTATCCGCTCGGCTTCCTGACGATCGCGAGCTATCTGGGTGACCGGGGACTCCAGGTCCGCATCGTCAATCTTGCGCTAAGGATGATGAACGATCGTTCTTTTGATGTTCCGCGGTTCCTGTCTGGGCTGAATCCCGCGGCAATCGGGATCGATCTACACTGGCTACCCCACTGCCACGGTGCGCTCGAAGTGGCACGTATTGCCAAAGAAATCCATCCTGCCGTACCGGTGATCATGGGCGGCCTGTCCTCGACCTACTATCATCGCGAGTTGATCACTTACCCGCAGGTCGATTTCGTGCTGCGCGGTGACAGCACTGAACCGCCGCTGCATCAGCTTTTGATGGCGCTGCGCGGCGAAGGACGCTTGGAAGACATCCCCAATCTGACTTGGCAGCGCTCTGGCGTCACCCAAGTAAACCCGCTGACCTTTGTTCCAACCACGCTTGACTATGCCGATCTCCGACCGGATTTGATGGTTGAGATGGTGCTGCGCTATCGCGACATGAAAAGCGTGGTGCCCTTCGATGGCTGGATCAAAAACCCGATCACTACGGTGTTCACGGTGAAGGGTTGTTCCTACGAATGCGTTACCTGTGGCAGCTCGGCCACCACCTGCACACACCTGACACGACGAACCAAGCCAGTGTTTCGCAGCCCCGCCAGCATCGTTGCGAACATGCGGATGATTGGTGGCCTGATCCATGGGCCGATTTTTCTGGTCGGCGATCTGTTGCAAGGCGGCCGCGATTACGCTGAGGAGATCTTGACCCGGCTACATGATGCGGCACTCGATAACGAGATCGTCTTCGAGTTCTTTACGGTCCCACCGGCGGCGTTTCTTGACAGTATCGCCAGGAACCTGCGCCGCTGGAGCATGGAGTTCAGTCCTGAAAGTCACGAACAGGCGGTGCGCGATGCCCAGGAGGGCGAAATCGGCTATACCAACGCCGATATGGAAGCGATATTGCTTCACGCGCTTCGCCTTGGCTGCTCACGAGTGGATGTATTCTTTATGATCGGACTGCCCGCGCAGACCACCGCTTCTGTCGCTGCCACGATCGAATATTGCGGCCATCTGATGACGCTGGGCGACAAACGGCTGTCCTGCTTCATTTCACCGATGGGTCCATTTATCGACCCCGGCAGCCGCGGCTTCGAAGACCCCGAACGCTTCGGCTATACGCTGTTCGCCCATACCTTGGAAGAACACCGTCAACTTTTGGTGCAGCCGACATGGGAGCGCATTCTCAATTACGAAACGAAATGGATGACAAGGACCGAACTGGTCGATGCAACCTACGACGCCGCCGAAACACTAAACGCGTTGAAAATGCGCCACGGCCGGATTTCACGCCGGCGCGGCCAGACCGTCGCTCGCCGGATCCAACGGGCCCGCACCCTCCGGACGGCCATCAATAAGGAACTCGCGCAATCTGGCACCATCGGCACTTACCTCCAACTGCGCGGTGACATCTCAGACTACAGCATGTCCACCGTCTGCGATAAACGCGAACTCTACTGGCCCAGTCGCTTCGTCAATTTCAACCTTGCTACCATCGCGCACATCGTCAGCCGCCACGTTAAGCGATGGGCTACTCCGGGTGATAAAATTTCGATCGCAGAGCGATAGAGCACGATGACATGGGTCTGATTTG
>NZ_JBMFGY010000077.1:0-15047 GCF_049977125.1 Acidiphilium sp.
GGGCTTCGTCGGCGAGGGTGGCGAGGGTGAGGCCCTCGGCGCCGGCGAGGGTGAGGGCGCGGCCGATCGAGCCTTCGGCGAGGGTGGCGAGGCGGGCGCGCTGGGGGGCGGAGAGGTCGGGTTGGGCGGTGGCGAGCAGGGTTTCGATGGTGGCGGGGTCGAGGGTGGCGGCTTCGAGCGGGCGGCAGCGGCTGCGGATGGTGGGGAGAAGGCGGCCGGGCGCGTGGCTGATCAGGAGCCAGATGGCGCGGGGGGGTGGTTCCTCGAGGAGTTTGAGCAGGGCGTTGGCCGCGTTGCGGTTGAGGGCTTCGGCGCCATCGACGATGACGACGCGCCAGCCGCCCTCGCCCGGTGTGAGGCGGAGGAATTTGCCGGCCTGGGCGACGGTTTCGACCACGATTTCGCCCTGCATGCGCTTTTTTTTCTCATCGTAGCGGCGCTCGATGACCAGGAGGTCGGCGTGGGAGGCGACGGCGACGCGGCGGAAGATCGGGTCGGTGGGCGGGAGTGCGAGGTCGGGCGTTTTGGCGGCGGCGAGGAGCCAGCGGGCGAAGCGGTAGGCGAGGGTCGCTTTGCCGATGCCGGGCGGGCCGGTGATCAGCCAGGCGTGGTGCAGGCGCGGGCCGGATGCTGCGCGGTGGAGTTCGGCGATCGCGCGGGATTGGCCGAGCAGGATGGGGTTGGCGCGCGGGGCGATCATGCGGCGAGGCGGGTGGTGAGGGTGGCGGCGATGGTGGCGGCGATGGAGTCGATGGGGCCGGAGGCGTCGATCAGGGCGCAGCGGGCGGGGTCGGCGGCGGCGATTGCGCGGAAGCCGGCGGCGACTCGGGTGGTGAAGGACGCGTCGAATGTTTCGTAGCGATCGCGGGCGGTGGGGCGGGATGCGAGGCGGGCGGCGGCGATGGGGGCGGGCGCGTCGAGGATCAGGGTGAGGTCGGGGGTCAGGCCGATCATGGTGGTGAGGGTGGCGATGGTGGCGCGGTCGATGCCGAGGCCGTAGCCCTGGTAGGCCATGGTGGAATCGGTGAAGCGGTCGCAGAGGACGATGTCGCCGCGCGCGAGGGCGGGGCGGATCAGGGTTTCGACGTGATCGGCGCGGGCGGCGAAGACGAGGAGCGTGTCGGCGAGCGGGGCGAGGCTTGTGGCGGGGTTGAGCAGCAGGGCGCGGATGGCTTCGGCGCCCGGCGTGCCGCCGGGTTCGCGGGTGAGGAGGATGGTGTGGCCGTGGGAGCGCAAGGTGGCGGCGAGGCGGGCGATCTGGGTGGATTTGCCCATGGCTTCACCGCCCTCGATCGTGATGAAGGTGCCGGGGCGGAGTTTGCCGATCAATGCACGATGATTTCAGGGTCGGGGATGCCGCGGGCGAGGACCTGGCGCAGGGCGGCATCGGCGGTGGCGACCGAGCGGTAGGGGCCGAGTTTCACGGCATAGAGGGTGCGGCCTTCGCGCGGTTGCGGCACGACGTTGCCGGGCAGGCCGGCGAGGCGGGCGCGCAGGGATTGTGCGTCGTTCACGCTGCCGAAACCGGCGATTTCGACATAGAGCGGACCGGGATCGGGCGGCTCGACGGTGACCGCGCCGGAGAGCGGGGCGTCGGGCGATCGGGGCGCTGTGGTTGGGGCGGCGCTGGTCGGGGAGATCAGCCCGGTGGTGCCGGCGACACCGGCGGCGCCGGGCGGCGGCGGTAGTGCCGCGGCCTGCACGCTCGCAACCGGCGCGGCGATGGGACGCGGCCCGGCGCCGAGCGCTGTCTGCAGCGCGGTGGAACGGCGGACGCGCAGTTTGACCCGAATTTCGACGACGCCCGATCGGGGGAAACCGAGCAGGGTGGCGGCTTTGCGGCTGACGGCGATGATCCGGCCGGGGATTGGCGGGCCGCGGTCGTTCACGCGCAGAACGAGGGTGCGACCGTTGGTGAGATTGGTGACGCGGACCAGCGAGGGCAGCGGCAGGACCGGGCTCTGCGCCATCAGGCCGGATTGGTGGAACGCCTCGCCATCGGTGGTGGCGGCTTCGTGGCCGGGCGGGATGATCGTGGCGAGGCCGGTGCGGTCGTAAGCGTCGAACGTGCGGGGGTAGTGCCACTCGCCCGCCGCGAAATAGGCATTGCCGATGGTGTAATGCGCGCCGGTGGGCGCGGCGCCAGGACGGATTCGCTTATGGACGCAGCCCGACAGCGCGAGCGCCAGCAGCACCAGCGTTGCCGGCCAGAGCATCGATGACCAGAGCGATGATGACCAGAGCGATGATGACCCGGCGAGGGGCCGCGCCCGAATTGGCAGGATTTGGTTCATCCGGTGATCAGGCGACCGAGTTCACCGACCGCCAGGGCGTAGAGATCCGACGGGTTATAGCGGCGGATGGCGGTGAAATTTTCATAGGCGAGATAGGCGGCGCCGCTCGGTCCATCGGGCAGGAGAAGCGAGGCTTCGGTGCCGGGCGGGAGAGGTGCGGCCCCTGCCAGACGGCGGATGCCCAGTTGTTGCCAGCGCGACAGCGGCAGATGATGGTCGCGGCCGGCGAGGCTCACATTGAATCCGGGGGGGATCAGCACCGGTTCGGCCGAGGGCAGGCCGGGAATCCAGCGCGCCTTGTGGAGATAATTGGCGATCGAGGCCAGGGTGTCGGGCACATTGGTCCAGATATTGGGGGTGCCGCGACCGGAAAAATTGATGGCGGTGGTGAGATAGACGCTGGGCATGAATTGCGGCTGGCCCATGGCGCCGGCCCAGGAGCCGATCAATCGTGGCAGGGGCGCATCACCGCGGGCGGCGATTTTCATCGCGGCGATCGCCTCGTTGGCGAAGAAGCCGCTGTTGCGGAACCAGGCCAGGGTGGCGAGCGAATCGATCACCTGGAAATTGCCCTGGATGGCGCCGAAATCCGTCTCGATGCCCCAGATGCCGATGATCGGCGCGGCGGGAACGCCGAAGCGGCGCTGGATGTCGGCGAAGATCGCGCGCAGCGGGATTTGTTTGGCCTGCCCTTCCCTGACGCGGGCCTGGGTGACGACGCGGGCGCTGTATTGCGCCCAGGTGAGGGTGAATTCGGGTTGATGCGCGTCGAGATGGATGACCCGTGCGTCGGGTGCCAGTCCGCCGAGTGCCTGATTGACGATGCCGTCCGGGATGCCCTGCCGGCGGGCGCGCGCGCCGAGACCGGCGAGGAAACTGGTGAAATCAGCCGCCTGGGCAGATGGCGTGGTGGCCAGGCTCAGCCCGGCGAGGCCCAGGGGAACGGCGGCGAAGGGGGTGGCGATGAGGGTGCGTCGGTTCATGGCGGGGCTTGTGCCATGGGCCGGGGAATGGGGAAAGACGGCCGGCCGGGATCGGCTAGAAGGGGGTCGCATCGCAGGTCGCGAATTCGATCAGCCGCTCCAGAACATCGGGTTCCTGCGCGCCGGCGATTGCGGCGGAGCCGTCGACCACGAAGCAGGGCACGCCGTTGATGCCGAGACGGTGGGCGTAGAGATTATCGGCATGAACCAGTTCCACCGCCTGATCGGATGCGAGAAACCGGCGGGTCGCCGCTGCGTCGAGACCGGCCTGGGCGGCGATGGCGGTTAATTGTTCGGGATGGCCGATGTCGGCGCCGTCGTGAAAATAGGCGCGGAACAGGGCGAGGATCACATCCTCGGCATAGCCTGAAGTCTCGGCGAAACGGACCAGGCGATGGGCATCGACGGTGCTTGGGGTGCGCCGGATGCGCGCAAAATCGATTGCGAGGCCTTCGGCGGCCGCGATGTCGGTGATTGTCATGTAGAAGCGGCGGGCGCGTTCCTCGTCACCGAATTTGCGGGCGGCGTAATCGGTGCGGCTGACGCCGAGGCGCGGCATGTCGGGGTTGAGCAGGAACGGCCGCCAGATCGGCTGGATCGTGAGGTCGCGGCGGCGGGCGCGCATGCGGACGAAGCGGTGGACGCCGAGATAGCACCATGGGCAGACGAAATCGAACACGATTTCGATTGAAACACGGCCGGTCCGGGGCAGAAGCATATTCACGGCCCCGTACTCTATCGTATGTGCGAACCGATGCACAATGGCGTTCGCACCCCGTGACGATCAGGGGGGGGTCGGGGTGTCGAGCAGGGTGGAGGTGGTTTGGGTCTCGCTGATGGTTTGCAACAAGCCGGCCGGATCGGTGATCATGCCGAAGCGATCGATCGGTGATGGCCGGCCGAGCAGATAGCCCTGCATTTCATCGGCGCCGCAGCGGCGCAGGATGGCGGCCTGGACCTCGGTTTCGACGCCTTCGACCACCACCGGCAGGCGCAGGCCACGGCCGAGACCGAGGATGGCGTTGATGATCGCCAGCGATTCGGAGCCTTCGCCAAGATCCTTGACGAAGCTGCGATCGACCTTGAGCTTGTCGAACGGAAAGGCGCGCAGCGTGGCGAGCGAGGAGTAGCCGGTGCCGAAATCATCCATGGCGATGCGCACGCCGAGCGCCTTGATCTGGCGCAGGGTTTCCAGCGCACGCTCAGGATTGCGGATCAGCAGGGATTCAGTGACCTCGATTTCAAGGCGCTCCGGCGCAAGACCGGTGGTGGCGAGAACATCGTCGATGATTTCGGCGAGATTACCCTGCTGGATCTGGATCGGCGAGACATTGACCGCGACCTTGAGCGGATTGACCCAGCTTGCCGCCTCGGCGCAGGCGGTGCGCAGCACCCAGGCCCCGAGCGATCCCATGATGCCGATCGATTCGGCGATGCCGATGAAGATTTCCGGCGATACCTGACCGTGAATCGGGCTGTTCCAGCGGAGCAGGGCTTCGAACCCTTTGAACGTGTCACGCCGTGTGCAGAGCATGGGCTGATAGACCAGCGAGAACTCGCCGCGCTGGAGGGCGAGGCGCAGATCGTGCTCGAGTTTGCGGCGTTCCTGATAGTCGCGCTCCATGGAATTGTCGTAGATCGCGAAATTATTCGGCCCCTCGCTCTTGACCCAGTGAAGCGCGCGGTCGGCGCGGGCGAGTAGATCGTCCGGCGTGGTCGCATCATCGGGGTAGAAGGCGATCCCGATCGAGGTGGAGAGCGCGATTTCGGCCTGTCCCTTGAGGACCATCGGGAGCATCAGCGCGTCGAGCAGGCGTTGGGCGAGGCGTTGCGCCGCCTCGGGTTGCTGGCCGAGCCCCTGGATGACGACGAATTCATCACCGCCGATTCGGGCCAGCGTGTCGCTTTCGCGGCTGTGGGCGGATAATCGCCTTGCCATTTCGCGCAGCGCCTCGTCGCCCGCGGCGTTGCCGTAGAGGTCGTTGACCGATTTGAAGCCATCGAGGTCGAAGCAGAGAACCGCCAGGGATTCGCGACGGCGGGCGGCGTCCGCGATCATGTGTTCGAGACGTTCGGTGAGATGCGCCCGGTTGGCCAGACCGGTCAGCGGATCGTGGCGGGCGAGATGGCGGATACGCTCGAAGGCGGATTTGCGCTCGGTGACCTCCTGGCAGATGCCGCGGACCGCGATGATTTTACCGTCCGGATCGGCTTCCGGTTGCAGATCGGTCCAGAACCATCGATCCGTGCCGATGGTGTCGTTGCCGCGCGCCTCGATCGTGACGCCCTGACGATGGGCAACCACTGCCTCAAAGGCGCTCTGGAAACGGGCGCGGTCGGACGGGGCGAATAATTGGATCAGCGCGTCGAAACTGGGAACGAAGGCGGCGGGGTCGCAGCCGACCAGCTCGTGCATTTCGTCTGACCAGGTGGTGTAGAGACCCTCGACGATCACCCGCCAACTGCCGATCCGGGCGATCCGGTGGATTTTACGCAGATCGTGGATCGCCTCGTTCGAGGCGCGGACCGCCCGACGCGCGACATCGAGCGAGAAATTGGCGGCGAGGGCGAATTTCTGCACCAGCGGGTTGGTACTGTCGGTGGTGATGAGCTGAGGACCGATCCGGTCGGCGAAGGTGCAGAATTGCCGGCAGATGTCTTCGATATCGTCAGCATCGATATCGGCGGGGGCAAGGTTGCGAGATTTTGGTTGCCCCGCCGATATCTCATCGCTCGATGGGCGATGAGGGATCGGCGTGCGATTATTCATGCCGCGTGTTTCGATCACCGGTTCGACCGCCGCCGGCCGGGTCACCGCCCGTTTGGCGACGGCCCGATCGGTCATTGCTCGGCGGGTCAGGACGCGCGCCTCCTTGCTGGGATCATTGGCCATGGCTGAGGGACGCTTCAGGTTGGAGGGTTCGGGCATGATCGTCGATCAGTGGATCGACCGGCGGGTTCATCGTGACGTCGAACACGCAGAACGGTGCCTCGATGTCGCCCGCGACGATCGCGATCGTGACGGATTCGTTGAAATGTGCCGCGACCGCCTTCATGAAACTGGCGTAGAATGCCGCGAAGCGCGACTGGGATTGGTAGGTGACGCGCAGCCGATCGCCGAACCGGCGGACCGCGACCAGATCGCTGCTGCCGTGCATGCCCGCATCGCGCGCCGACCCGCCGAAACTGTTATAAACGGTCGGCAGGCGGGTCAGAAAGGTGGCGGTATCGGCCGCGCCGGCGAACACGCCGCCCATATGCTCAAGCATCCAGCCCAGGAAATACTCACCGAGCCGATCGTAGAGAATTGTCATCGGCAGTCCGAGGCGGATGACCATCAGGGTGATGACGCGGCGGCAGAGGTCATCATCGTAGTTCCTGGCGATACTGAAGGTGAAATCGGCCGGCAGATCGAGCGTTGCGAGAAGGTCCTGCCGGGCGTCGTCGCCCAATTCATTGGCGGTGAAATTATCGACCAGGAATGGAATCAGTCCGATCATGAGTGCCTACCTTTGGTTATCGGCGCGCCGGCTTTTTGCCGGACCACTGATTTTCATAGTTTGACGGCAAAAGATGAACGGTTGGTGAACGGGCCATGGATCATCTGACGGCACCCGCCGAACCCATCTTGACAGCGGCGCGCGATCAAATCACTCTCCCCTTATTCCGAGGGGTGCGCGAACTGCGCTGAGAGCTGGAACGATCCGGCAACTCTTTGAACCTGATCCGGGTTACGCCGGCGGAGGGACGGGATTTGCCATTTTTGCACCGGCCGACGCTGCGTTGCCCCTATTTTGTGAGGAGCGCGCCATGAACGTCCAGACCAAACCTGCCCTTGTGACCACGGGCCCGATCGTGGGGTCGCGCAAAGTGTATTCAGCGCCGGAGGATCGGCCGGATATCGCGGTGCCGTTCCGCGAGGTGGATTTGCATCCGAGTGCGAATGAGGCGCCGTTCCGGCTGTATGATACGTCCGGCCCGTTCACCGATCCGCATTTTGCGCTCGATCTGGATGCGGGGTTGCCGCAGGTGCGGGGCGCGTGGCTGGCGAAGCGGGGGTTCGAGGCGGTGGCGCCGCGCGCGGTGAAGCCGGAGGATAACGGGTTTGCGCCGGCGGATCGGCTGGTGCCGGCATGCCCGGCGGCGCGCGCGGTGCTGGCCGGGCGGGATGGCGCGATGGTGACGCAGTATGAATTCGCGCGCGCCGGGGTGATTACCGAAGAGATGATTTATGTCGCGCACCGGGAGAATCTCGGGCGGGCCAAGGCGGTTGAGGGTGCGGGCGAGCGGCGGGCGGATGGCGAGGATTTCGGGGCGGCGATTCCGGAGTTTGTGACGCCGGAGTTCGTGCGGGCGGAGATTGCGGCGGGGCGGGCGATTATTCCGGCGAATATCAATCATCCGGAGTTGGAGCCGGTGATTATCGGGCGGAATTTCCTGGTCAAGATCAATGCCAATATCGGCAATTCGGCGGTGACGTCGGGGGCGGCGGATGAGGTGGAGAAGCTGGTCTGGGCGATCCGCTGGGGTGGCGACACCGTGATGGATTTATCGACCGGGCGGAATATTCATAACATCCGCTCATGGATCATGCGGAATGCGCCGGTGCCGATCGGGACGGTGCCGTTGTATCAGGCGCTGGAGAAGGTGGGGGGTGATCCGGACAAGCTCTCGTGGGAGGTGTTTCGCGACACGCTGATCGAGCAGGCGGAACAGGGGGTGGATTATTTCACCATCCATGCCGGGGTGCGGCTCGCGTTTGTGCCGCTGACGGCGAAGCGGGTGACCGGGATTGTTTCGCGTGGCGGGTCGATCATGGCGCGGTGGTGCCTCGCGCATCATCAGGAGAGTTTTCTCTATACGCATTTCGACGAGATTTGTGACATCATGCGTAAGTATGATGTGTCGTTCTCGCTGGGCGATGGGTTGCGGCCGGGTTCGATCGCGGATGCCAATGATGCCGCGCAGTTCGCGGAATTGGATACGCTGGGCGAGTTGACCAAGCGGGCCTGGGCGAAGGGCTGCCAGGTGATGATCGAAGGGCCGGGCCATGTGCCGATGCACAAGATCAAGGAGAATATGGAGCGGCAGTTGAAGGTGTGCCACGAGGCGCCGTTTTATACGCTGGGGCCGCTGACCACGGATATTGCGCCGGGGTATGACCATATTACGTCGGCGATCGGGGCGGCGATGATCGGCTGGTTCGGGACGGCGATGCTTTGCTACGTGACGCCGAAGGAGCATTTGGGCCTGCCGAACCGCGATGATGTGAAGGTGGGCGTGATCACCTATCGGTTGGCGGCGCATGCGGCGGATCTGGCCAAGGGGCATCCCTCGGCGAAATTGCGGGATGATGCGGTGAGCCGGGCGCGGTTCGAGTTTCGGTGGCAGGATCAGTTCAACCTCGGGCTCGATCCGGATACGGCGCGGCAGTATCATGACGAGACGCTGCCGAAGGAGGCGCATAAAGTGGCGCATTTCTGCTCGATGTGCGGGCCGAAATTCTGCTCGATGAAAATCTCGCAGGATATTCGCGACGATGCGGCGCGGCTCGAGGGGATGGAGCAGAAATCGGCCGAGTTCCGCGAGGCGGGCAGCCGGATTTATCTTGAGAGCGCGGCGGCGGAGTAAGACGATGCGGATCGCGGTGATCGGTGGCGGAATGATCGGCCTGGCGCTGGGCTGGCGGCTGGCGCGCCGGGGGGCTGCGGTCGCGGTGTTCGAGCGGGACACGGTCGGGCACGGCGCGAGCCACGCTGCCGCCGGCATGTTGGCGGCGGCGTGCGAGGCCGAGCCCGGTGAGGCGGCGCTCGGCGTGCTCAGCCGGGAATCGCTGGGGTTATGGCCCGCATTCGCGGCGGAGATTGAAGCCGCTTCGGGATGTTCGGTGGGGTTGCGGCGCGAGGGGACGCTGGTGGTCGCGCTCAACCGCGATGATGCGGCGAAGCTGCGCCATGATCTGGCGTTTCAGCGCAGCCAGGGCATCGACCTCGAATGGCTGACACCGGGCGAGGCTCGCGAGCGCGAACCATATCTGGCCCCGCAATTGGCCGGGGCGATTTTTTCACCGGGTGATATCCAGGTGGATAATCGGGCGGTGATGGCGGCGCTGCGGGTGGCGTTTCAGCGTGCGGGCGGGGTGTTGCATGAGCATGCCACGGTTGAACGCGTCGCCACCGAGGGCGGGTGCGCGTCCGGCGTTGTGGTTGCGGGTGAGGTCCATGCCGCTGATGTCGTGGTGCTGGCCGCCGGCGCATGGTCGGGGGGGATTGATCTACCGATCGCGCGGCCACCGGTCCGGCCGGTCAAAGGACAGATGCTGGCGGTGCAGATGGACCCGGCGGCGCCGTTGCTGCGCCATGTGGTGTGGGCGCCCAAGGCTTATCTGGTGCCGCGCGCCGATGGCCGCTTGATTGTTGGCGCGACTGTCGAGGAGCGCGGATTCGACGCGCGGATGACCGCCGGCGGGATGTATTCGCTGCTCGATGGCGCGTGGCGGGCGTTGCCGGGGATCGAGGAATTGCCGCTGATCGAGACCTGGGCCGGGTTCCGGCCGGGGTCGCGCGATGACGCGCCGATTTTGGGGCCGACCGCCCTGCCCGGGCTGATGATGGCCACCGGACATCATCGCAACGGGATTTTGCTGACACCGGTGACGGCGGATGCCCTGGCGGCGACGATTCTGGATGGCGCGCCTGATCCGCGCATCGCCGGCTTCGGCATTGGGCGATTCGAGCGGATGAGGGCGGCGGCATGAGCGCGTTGGACGAGAGCGCGTTGGGAATCCGGGTGAACGGGACGATCGAGGCGTTTGCCGCGACCATCGCTGAGTTACTGGTCGCGAAGGGGTTGGATCACGCGAAGGGGCTGGCGGTTGCGGTGAACGATCGGGTGGTGCCGCGATCGGCATGGATGACGACCCGCCTGGCCCCTGACGATCAGGTTGAAATCGTGCGGGCGGTGGGCGGAGGTTAATATGCGTACGCTGGAAATTGCCGGGGTTGCGCTGAATGCGCGCTTGTTCATGGGCACCGCCGGATACCCCAATCAGCAGGTGTTGCTCGATGCGCTCGATGCCGCCGCGCCCGCGCTGGTGACGGTCGCGATCCGGCGGATCAGTCTCGATGCCTATGGCGGGTCGCTGCTCGACGTGTTGGGCGGGCGGTATCGGTTGCTGCCGAATACGGCGGGTTGTGCCACGGTGCGCGATGCGGTGCTGACCGCGGAGCTGGCGCGCGAGGCTCTGGGCACCGACTGGATCAAGCTTGAGATCATCGGTGATCGCGAAACCCTGTATCCCGATGCGGAACTGCTGCTGCAGGCGACCGCTGCGCTGGTGTCGTCAGGCTTCGTGGTGCTGCCCTATTGCACCGACGATCCGATCCTGTGCCGGAAACTGGCGGATCTGGGCGCGGCGGCGGTGATGCCGCTCGGGTCGCCGATCGGCTCCGGCCTCGGCATCGCCAACCCTTATAATATCGAGCGGATCTGCGCGCACAGCGCCGTGCCGGTTGTGCTCGATGCCGGGATCGGTACCGCATCGGACGCGGCGCAGGCGATGGAACTGGGGTGCGATGCGGTTTTGCTGAACACCGCGATCGCGCGGGCCCATGATCCGATCGGCATGGCGGGCGCGATGCGTCAGGCGGTTCGGGCCGGGTTTGAGGCGCGGGCGGCTGGGCGGATTCCACGGAAGCTGCGGGCCGAGGCATCCAGTCCGGAGCTTGGGTTGATCGGCGCCTAGGGCGACAGGCGATTAAGTTGACGCGGCAGCGGCACCATCATCGCATGAAATCGCTCGAAAAAACATAGTACTAGAGCGTTACGCTGAGAGCATAACGCGCTAGCCGATGACCGATTCGGAGGTGGCGCGAGGGGAGATTTTCCTGTGATGTCCACCGGTGCCGATCCGCGGGTCACGCCGGCGGTTTCGGCTCAGGGCCGGAATTGCCGTGCCGCCTTGTTGATCCCTTCGGTGACCATCGGGTGCGGAAACGCCATTTCAGCCAGTGTCGTTGCGGTATGGCGGGCGTGTACCGCGAGCGCGAGCGGCGCGATCACCTGTGCGGCGTCCAACCCGGCGATCTGCGCGCCGAGGAGCACATTGTTGGACGTATCGAACACAAGCTTGATGAAGCCATCGGTCTCGCCGTAAATTTGCGCGCGTGAGTCGGTGATGTAATCGTAGCGCGTGGTCGCGACCGCCAGCCCCGCCGCCGCGGCGGCGGGTTCATCCAACCCGACCCAGGCGATTTCCGGCTCGGTAAAAACGGTGAAGGGCACGCCGTGAAAATTCATCCGGTCGACGGCCTGACCGCCGGCCAGGATGTTATGCGCCGCGACCATGCTCTGACGCACCGCGGAATGAAACAGCATGCTGCGCCCGTTGATGTCGCCGGGCGCGTAGACATGCGCGACCGCGCTGCGCATCGTGGTATCGACGACGATGGCCCCCTCGCCTGGAACACCAATCGCCCCGACCCCCTCCGGACGCACCGGCTCTCGTCCGGAGGCCATCAGGACGGCGTCGGCTTCCAGCGTCAGATCGACCCCGTTGCGGCGGTACGTTACCTGCAACCCACCCGCGCCGCGCACGATTGACGTGACGGAAGCATTCAGCAGCAGATCGACACGCGCGCCAAGGCAACGGGTCAGATAGCGCCGCAAATCCTGGTCGGCGCCGGGCATCAGCTGATCGGTCATTTCCAGGATCGTCGTCTTGACCCCGAGATGATCGAGCATCGAGGCGCTCTCCGCACCGATATAGCCGCCGCCGATCACGGCAAGCCGCGCCGGCATCGGCAGATCGGTGCCAAGACGGAACAGATGATGCGAGGTGATCGCAAGTTCGGCACCGGGAATCCGCAGCATATGGGGGCGCGATCCGGTGGCGGCGATGAGATAGCGGAAGTGATAGCGCAGTTGGTCGGACCCGTCGGTGGTGATTTCGGCCTCGTGGTCCCCCGTGATCCGCCCGATGCCCTTGTGGAAAATGACACTCGATTCGGCGATTTCCCGGCGATGTTGGTCGTAGCGGGCGTTTTGCACCAGATCCTTGTGCGCGAGCACTCCCTGCCAATCGACTGACGGGATGGCGCCGTCGAGCCCGAAGAATGTGTATTTCCGGCTCATCGCCCGGGCCAGCGCGCCTTCCCGCACGGCTTTGGATGGCACGCAGCCCTCGGCGAGGCAGTCACCGCCGAGATTGCCGATCGGATCGACCATGACGACGCGCAGCCCGGCCCGCGCCAGAAAGAACGCGGCAGGATACCCGCCACCGCCGGCGCCGAGAATGAGGATGTCGATTGGGATGATGTCGCTCAAATGCATGTCTCCGGTCGTGGATGGTAAATTTGTGCGTGCCGCCTCGTTCAGCGGCGAAGGCGGCGGGATCTCACGTATCGTGATGGAGATAACAAATATCGGTATGATTTCATCTTTGGGATATGGGGATCGCCTGAATGAAATACGAACGGCGATAAGTATAAATAAACTGTTAGTGTCATCACGAAAGTTTCATTTCTGATACTATGTTTTTGCGTTCGTCTATGTTTTCGCCTTCGTCGATGACCGGTGCACGCCGCGCGCCGGCGGCGGCCGATCACCGAGGCAACGCCGCAGCCCGGCGAGAGGTGTGAGAAGCGACGACGGGGCGAAAGGACCTGCATCCTGTTTCCAAAAAATAAGCATCGTCGTCAATTTGCGTCGATTCGGCCCTTTGCCGTATAAGAACAAACAACGAACTTTATCGACCCGCACCCTCCGACTCGGTGCAAGTGATTTTTCTGTCAAAACTTGATCTAGTGGTCATTGCACGATGCCCTCCCAATATGTTGTTATGCCCTCCGCCAAATCGATTGGAGTCGCCGCCGCAATGAACGCCATGACCCGTGCCGACCAAGCCCTGCTCGAACCCACCCTGCTCGAAACCGACATCCAGCTTCAGGGTCGCCACCAGATCAAAATTGATCGCAGCCGTGACGCGCTCCTGACCGATTTCGGCCGCGCCACGCTCGATGACCGCTATCTGATGCCCGGCGAATCCTACCAGGATCTGTTCGCTCGCGTTGCCTCGTTCTACGGCGATGACCAGGCCCACGCCCAGCGCCTCTATGATTATATCAGCAAGCTCTGGTTCATGCCGGCCACCCCCGTTCTCTCCAACGGCGGCACCGCGCGCGGCCTGCCGATTTCGTGCTTCCTCAACGAAGCGTCGGACAGCCTCGAAGGCATCGTCGATCTCTGGAACGAAAACGTCTGGCTCGCCTCCAAGGGCGGTGGCATCGGCTCCTATTGGGGCAACCTCCGCTCGATCGGTGAAAAAGTCGGCCAGAACGGCAAGACCTCCGGCGTCGTCCCCTTCATCCGCGTGATGGACAGCCTCACCCTCGCCATCAGCCAGGGCTCGCTGCGCCGTGGCTCGGCCGCGGTCTACCTCCCGATCTCCCACCCCGAGGTCGAAGAATTCATCGAAATCCGCCGCCCCACCGGCGGCGACCCGAACCGCAAGGCGCTCAACCTTCACCACGGCATCCTGATCTCGGATGCGTTCATGCGCGCGGTCGAAGCGGACGACCAATGGTCCCTCACCTCACCCAAGGATGGCGCCCACGTCCGCCATGTCTCCGCCCGCGCCCTCTGGGTCCGCATCCTCACCGCCCGCATCGAAACCGGCGAGCCCTACATCATCTTCGCCGATCACGTGAACAACGCCCGCCCCGAACACCACAAACTCGCCGGCCTCGAGGTCAAAACCTCCAACCTCTGCGCCGAAATCACCCTCCCCACCGGGCTCGATCAGCACGGCCAGCAGCGCACCGCGGTCTGCTGCCTCTCCTCGATCAATCTCGAAACCTGGCTCGAATGGCACGACAACCCCCAGTTCATCGAGGACGTCATGCGCTTCCTCGACAATGTGCTGCAGGATTTCATCGACCACGCGCCGGACTCCATGGCCCGCGCCAAATACGCAGCACAGCGCGAACGCTCGGTCGGCCTCGGCGTCATGGGCTTCCACTCCTTCCTGCAAGCCCTGAACATCCCCTTCGAATCCGCCATGGCCAAAGCCTGGAACATCAAGATCTTCAAGCATATCCGCGCCGGCGCCGACCTCGCGTCGCAGACGCTGGCGAAAGAACGCGGCCCCTGCCCCGACGCCGCCGATTACGGCGTGATGGAGCGCTTTTCCAATAAAATGGCGATCGCCCCCACCGCGTCGATCTCCATCATCGCCGGTAACTCCAGCCCCGGCATCGAACCCATCGCCGCCAACGTCTTTCTGCAAAAAACCCTCTCCGGCAGCTTCTCGGTCCGCAACCGCCATCTCCAGCAACTCCTGGCCGCCAAAGGCCGCGATGACGACGCCACCTGGTCGAACATCACCGTGACCAAAGGTTCGGTCCAGCACCTCGATTTTCTCACGGATGATGAAAAATCGGTCTTCAAGACCGCCTTCGAACTCGACCAGCGCTGGGTGATCGAACATGCCGCCGACCGCACGCCGTTCATTTGCCAAAGCCAGTCCATCAACGTGTTCCTGCCCGCCGATGTGAACAAGCGCGACCTCCACCAAATCCACTACCAGGCCTGGAAACGCGGCGTAAAATCCCTGTACTACTGCCGCTCCCTCTCGATTCAACGCGCCGATAGCATCAGCGAAAAAGTCGAACACCGCACCCATTTGGAAGCCGCCAACGATACCGCGCATATCCCCCTGGTTGCGGCAACGACCAATTATGAGGAGTGTCTGGCCTGTCAGTGAGGCGAAGCA
>NZ_JBMFGY010000078.1:0-8800 GCF_049977125.1 Acidiphilium sp.
CCGCGTCAACCTCATCGCATATCGCTCTAGAGCACTTTCCGATCCCATTGGATCGGATCTAGTGCTCTAGGATATTGATAAATAGAGCATTTTTATCCGATCAGATGACTCCATCTGATCGGATAATGCTCTAACATCCCCGTGGTGCCGGCATGGTGCCGGCACCCGTTCTGTCGCCTGACCCTGGACTTATCGGTCCAGGGTCTTTTTTTTGACGGGTGCGGTAAAATCCGGGGGTCAGCCCGCCGGGCGTTTGGCCGGGGGCAGGGCGATGGCGAGGGATAATTCGCGCAGCCGCGCGGCATCCACCGGGGCGGGCGCGCCCATCATCAGATCCTGGCCCTGCTGGTTGAGCGGGAAGGTGATCACTTCGCGCAGATTGGGTTCATCGGCGAGCAGCATCACCATGCGATCGATGCCGGGGGCGGCGCCGCCGTGCGGCGGGGCGCCGTAGCGGAAGGCGTTGAGCATGCCGCCGAACTGGGCCTCGACCACCTCGGGTCCGTAGCCGGCGATTTCGAAGGCGCGGAGCATGATGTCGGGTTTATGGTTGCGGATGGCACCCGAGCAGAGTTCGACGCCGTTGACCACGATGTCGTATTGGAACGCCTTGATGCTCAGCGGGTCGCGGGTGTTGAGGGCGTCGAGCCCGCCCTGGGGCATCGAGAACGGGTTATGGCTGAAAGCGATCTGCTTGGTCTCCTCGTCCATTTCGAACATCGGAAAATCGACGATCCAGCAGAATTCGAAGGCGTCGTTGCGGATCAGCCCGAGGTCGGTGCCGAGTTTGGTCCGTACCGCGCCCGCGAATTTGGCGGCGGTATCGCGCGGGCCGGCGGCGAAGAAGACGGCATCGCCGGGGCTGGCACCGCAGGCGGCGCGGATGGTTTCGCTCCGCGCGGGTTCGAGGTTTTTCGCGATCGGGCCTTTCGCGCCATCGGCCTCGAACACGATGTAGCCCAGCCCGCCGGCGCCTTCACTCCGCGCCCAGTCGTTCAATTTATCGAAAAAGCTGCGCGGGTTGGCCCCGGCGCCGGGGGCGGGGATGGCGCGCACCACGCCGCCGCCCGCGACGATTTTGGCGAACAGCCCGAAGCCTGAGTCACGGAAGGCTTCCGTCACGTCGTTGATTTTCAGGGGATTGCGCAGATCCGGCTTGTCCGAGCCATAGGTCAGCAGCGCCGCGTCATAGGCGATGCGGGGGAATGGCCAATCGCTGACGGTTTTGCCGCCGCTGAATGTCTTGAACAGCCCGCCGAGCACGGGTTCGATGGTGGCGAAGACCTCTTCCTGATCGACGAAGCTCATTTCGAAATCGAGCTGGTAGAATTCACCGGGGGCGCGATCGGCGCGGCTGGCTTCATCGCGGAAACACGGCGCGATCTGGAAGTAGCGGTCGAACCCCGCGACCATCAGCAATTGTTTGAACTGCTGCGGCGCCTGCGGCAGGGCGTAGAACTGGCCGGGATGCAGGCGCGCGGGCACCAGGAAGTCGCGCGCGCCTTCCGGCGATGACGCGGTGAGGATGGGGGTGGTGAATTCGGTGAAGCCACGCGCGGTCATTTCGCGCCGCAGCCATGCAATCACGTTCGCCCGCAGCATGATGTTGCGATGGAGTTTTTCGCGCCGCAGATCGAGGAAACGGTAGCGCAGGCGTAGATCCTCGGGGAATTGCGCATCGCCCGCCACCTGGATCGGCAGCACATCGGCCGCTGACTGGACCACGAAATCCTCGACCCGAAGCTCGATCGCGCCGGTTGGCAGGCGGGGGTTGATCGTGGCGGCATCGCGCGCCACCACCGTGCCGGTCACGGTGATCACGCTTTCGACCCGGGTGGCTTCGGCCAGGGCGAACACCGCCGATCCGTTCGGGATCACGCATTGGGTGATGCCGAAATGGTCGCGCAGGTCGATGAACAGCAACCCGCCATGGTCGCGCTTGACGTTCACCCAGCCGGAAAGCCGTGCGATGGAGCCGGCATCGGCCGCGCGGAGGGCGCCGCAAGTGTGGGTGCGATATTCGTGCATCGGGGACCAGTCCTGAATGAAATCAGGGGCAAATGGACGGCCCGGGTCTTTCCTGTCAAGACAGGGCGTGGCACTGCCCTATGATGAAGCCGCATGCACATTTCGCCAACCCCGTCCTGATCACCACCACCGAGGCCCTCGCCGCCCTGTGCGCGCGGCTCGCGACCGAACCTTATGTGACGGTCGATACCGAATTCATGCGCGAACGCACCTATTACCCTGAGCTTTGCGTCGTCCAGCTCGGCGGTGCGGCCGATGTCGCGGTGATCGACGCGCAGGCCGCGGGCCTCGACCTCGCGCCGCTCGGCGCGCTGTTCGCCAACCCCGCGGTGGTCAAGGTGTTTCATGCCTGCCGCCAGGATATCGAGATTTTCCTGCTGAAATTCGGCAGCGTCCCCACCCCGATTTTTGACACCCAGGTTGCCGCCATGGTCGCCGGGTTCGGCGATCAGGTCGGGTATGACACGCTGGTCGCATCGCTTGCGGGCGGGCATATCGACAAGGCGCACCGGTTTTCGGACTGGCAGGCCCGCCCGCTCTCCGCCGCCCAGATCACCTATGCCGCCGCCGATGTCACGTGGTTGCGGCTGGTCTATGAGGCGTTGCGCGACCGGCTCGCCCGCGAAGGCCGGATCGACTGGGTTGCCGAGGAGGCCGCCATTTTGAACGAACCCGGCACCTACCGGACCGATCCCGCGGAGGCCTGGCGGCGGCTGAAACTGCGGGGTGCCAACCGCCGTCAGCTGGCGATCGTTCAGGCGATTGCCGCGTGGCGCGAGCGCGAGGCCATGCGGATCAACATTCCCCGCCAGCGCGTGATCAAGGATGAACAGATCCCCGAACTCGCCGCCCTGGCGCCGGGCGACGCCGAGGGCCTGACCCGGGTGCGCGGCATCACCCGTGGCTTCGCGGAAGGGAAATCGGGGGTGTCGCTGCTCGGCGTCATCGCGAGCGCCAAGGCCTTGCCGGAACGGGAGCTGCCTCTGCTGCCGCGCGCCGGCGATGCGGTCAAACCATCGCCCGCGCTGATCGCCCTGCTGAAGGTGCTGCTCGCCGAACGGGCCAACGCTCATCATGTTGCGGCTCGTCTGATCGCCTCGGCCGATGATATCGATGCGCTGGCCGGTGACGATGCGCCCGATCTGCCGTGCCTGCGCGGCTGGCGCGCCGATGTGTTCGGCACCGATGCGCTCCGGCTCAAGGCCGGCAAGATCGCGCTGGCGGCGCGGGGGCGGCGGGTTGAGGTGGTGGAATTGGCTGGTTAGAAGGAAGGACTTCTTTTTTTGTAAAAAAAGAAGCTAAAAAACTTCTTTTAATCTGGTCCGTACTGTTGAAGCCAGTATGGACTAATTTAACGAAAGTTTTTTGCTTCTTTTTTACAAAAAAGAAGCCTTACCTTCCCTTTTGTTTGCTAATCAACCGCCCACCAGCATCACCCCGCCGTTGCGTCTAAACCTTGATATGCTCAACTGCGAATTGTGCCACCAGCATGCCGATCGGCGGAATCCGGCCTGAGCCGGCGATGAACATGTCGCGGTAGCGCATTTTGAGCTGGTACGGCACCCGCCCGATCTCCAGCACTTCGTCCTCGCCGCCGAACCACACGTTCGAGCGGATATAAAACGCCTTGCCCGCCCCCATGTCGCCGATGCACATCACCACCGGCTGCAGCGGCTTGTCGGCGGCGTCTCTGGTCATATGCCCGAGGTCGGCGGCGATCTGCATCGCGACGATTTCGGCTTCCTGATGCCCGATCGCGCCCAGTTTCGGCACGGTGACCGCGGCGCAATCGCCGGCGGCGAACACGGTCCGATAGGTCGGGTTGCGCATCAACAGATCAGTGACGATGAAACCCTGATCATCGGCGATCGGCAGGGATCGCAGGCAATCATGCGCCACCCAATCCGGCAGCAGGATCTTCAATTCCGCTTCGATGCTCTCGCCATTGGCGAACTCGATCGTGGTCGCGGTCAGTTTCACGACGTCCTGAACATTGTTCTTGTAGTGCATGCCCATCCCACCGGCGAGGCTGAGGAATTTGGTGACGATGTTCATGCCGGCATCTTCGGCGATGGTCTCGCCCGGCGTGAACAGGGTGATGCGATCCGGCCCGCCCCGCTTGTGTTCGCCCATCCACGTCGCCATCGACATCGCGATTTCAAGCGGTGGCCCTTCGCAGGCGGCAAGCGCGTTCGGGATCGACCCGCCCGGATAGGGTTGCAGCCCGGCGGCGCCATTGCCCTGATGAAACCGTGCCGACCCGATCGCGACCGTGCCGCCCTTGTAGCCGCCATCGTGCAGATGCTTGCGGAGCCGCTCACCGTGATACAGATCACTGACGGTATGACCATGCTCGGCGAACCCTTCGATCCGGTCGAACGACAGCCGGCTGCCCAACGCGATCACCAGATAATCGTAGGACAGCGTGTTGCCTTCCTCACCCGGTCGATCGTTCGGCACGAAACCGACGGTCTTGCCATCGACATCGATCGTGGTGATCTCCGCCTCGATGAAATCAATACGGCCCTTTTCCAGAATCGGCCGCAGCTGCACGATCTGGTGATCGGCCGGGTTGCGGTTCTCGAACACGTCGGCCGAGATATTCGGCACGAACAACAGATAATCCCGCCGATCGATCAGGGTAATCCGCACGCCATCGCCGCACAGCCGCCGCACTTCCTGCGCGGACGCAAGACCGGCGAAATTACCGCCGAGCACCAATACATGCGGCTGGTGCGGTGTGTTCATGCTGTCCGGCATCACAAAACTCCTATTGGCGCCCCGCCCGGGGCGAGGAGCGAAACGATTGATCGAAATTCTGATCGCTCAATTGGTTCACGCCCGTGCCCAGATCAATTCAACACGCGATACCGTGATGTAATTCAATGTAAATGAGTGTTGGACGATCAAATACGTCAAAACATTGTTTCGGACAGTTTGCGTAACGAGGCTCTGTTACAATATACAGAGGCGGTGAGATAAATACTTGTTTTTGTGAAAAAGAAATCTTCCTTCACCTTCACCCCTCACGAGCCGCACACCAGTATCGCCCCGCCCCAATCACCTACGCCGCCGCTGATGTTACCTGGCTGCGGCTGGTCTGATTGCCTCGGCTGATGATATCGATACCCTGGCCGGTGACGATGCGCCCGATCTGCCGTGCCTGCGCGGGGGCGGCGGGTTGAGGTGGTCGAGCTCGCCTAGAGCGTTATGCTTTCAGCTTAACGCTCTAGCTCTATATTTTTTCGAGCGATTTCATGCGATTATGTTGCCGCTGCCGCGTCAACTTAATCGCATATCGCTCTAGGGCGCGGTTCGGAAAACATCGGAGGTTGCACGACGCGCCGATCGGGGCCTATCGCTGACGCGGGACATTGTAATCGGCTGTTTCGATGCCGATGTCTGCGCCATACGCCACGATACGGCTCATCAACACGGAGGGCATTCGATGTCCCAATTGCAGCAATCTCCCGACGACATGATCGGCAATCTGATCGCCAAATCGATGCACCAGCATTGGAAGATGTTTCTGGCCGAGGGTATCGTGCTGACGCTGCTCGGGTTTGCCGCCGTCGCGGTGCCGGTGATCGCGGGGCTGACCGCGACTCTGTTCCTCGGCTGGCTGTTCATGATCGCCGGCATCATGGGTCTGGTCGCCACCCTGGGGTCGCGCAGCGCGCCGGGCTGGAAATGGGCGCTGCTCTCGGCGGTGGCCGCCATCGTTGCCGGGTCACTGCTGCTGTGGGACCCGCTGCGCAGCCTGGTCACGCTGACCTATGTGCTGATCGGGTTTTTCATCATCGACGGCATTTTCATGATTTTCTTCGCGCTCGACCATCGCCGCCAGATGACCGGAAAATGGGAATGGATGTTGATCAACGGCGTGATCGATCTGATCCTCGCGGCGATCATTATTTCCGGTTTTCCGGGGACGCTGGTGTGGGCGCTCGGCCTTCTGGTCGGCATCGACATGGTGTTCGGCGGCGGCACGCTGATCGCCATCGCGATGGCGGCCCGCAAGGAAGCGTTGCGTTAGAGCGATATGCGATTAGGTTGACGCAGCAACAGCAACATAATCGCATGAAATCGCTCGAAAAAACATAGAGCTTGAGCGGGATCGCGCCGGTCTGTTGCGACGATCGGCGTCCAGGCTTTAAGCCAGGGCGGCTTGCATGTGTTCGAGCATGGCTTCGGTGCTGAAAAACTGCTCGAGCATGGCTAATCCGGCGGTGGCGAGCGTGTGGTTCCAGGCCTCGTCGGTCAGGATGCGGGTGAGTTTGGCGCGGAACTCGTCATCGGATCGGGCGATCAGCCAGAGCAGATCGCCCGAAAGCGGCAGGCCCTCGGCCGCGATCTCGCTCATGATGCAGGGCAGGCCATGGGCGAAGCTTTCCAGCACCTTGCCCTTGATGCCGGCGCCGTAGCGCAGCGGGGCGATGGTGGCGCGGAGCGGATGCAGCGCATCGGCCAGATCGGGGACATGGCCGCGCACGTCGATCGCGGCGCTGTGCAGGCGCGCGACCGTCTCGGGCAGGTTGCTGCCGATGATCACCAGACGCTGGTTCGGCAGGGGCGGCAGATGCGGCAGGATGGCGCTGGTAAAATGCTGCATCGCATCGACATTGGGTGGATGGCGGAAACCGCCGATGAAGCCGTAGCCGGCGCGGTCGGCGAAGGGGATCGTGGTCGGCCGGATCGTGACCGCCCAGGGCACCAGGGCGATCCGGGTGGCGGGCAGCGCCTCGCGCAGCAGGGCCGCCTCGGCGGTGGAATAGACGATGACGCAATCGACCAGGCGCATCGCGGCCAGTTCCCGCTCGCGTTTGAGCGCGGCGCTGGCGTGCAGGGCGGGATCGTGCAGGAGGGCGGCCTCGCGTTCCTCGCGCAGGAATTGCAGGTCGCAGATGTTGAACACCAGGCGGCAATGGGGAAACCGGTCGCGCACCAGGGCGGCGTATTTCGCGGCGTTGGAAAACCGGTGCAGATAGACCAGATCGGGCGCGATCGTGCTCTGGCGCAGCACGTCCTCGACCGAGGCGGCGAACGGGCTGTACAGGCATTCGACGCCGATGCTTTCGAGCGCGCGGGTTGCGGGGTCGGATCGCGCCATATCCCATGACGGGATGAACGTGACCTTGTAGCCGCGGTGTTGCAATGCCAGGATGTGTTGCAGCGCGGCGCTCGATCCGGCGTCTTCCATCGGGGTCAGGATGACGTCGTCGATGAACAGGGCGCGCAGGCGCACGCCGCGCTCGGCCTCGAGTTCGGGGTGTTCGCCGGTCATGCGATGGCTGGCGAGGATGGTTTTCCAGCGGTTGAAGAACACCCGGTTGTTGATTGCCTGATAGCGCTTGATGCCGGTGCCGGCGGGGTCGGTGCCGTGGCTGGCGCCTTCCAGATGGGTGATGGTCGAGGCCGGCTGGACCACGACGCGCAAGCCGAGCGCGCGGATTTTGAAGCAGAGATCGGTGTCCTCGTAATAGGCGGGGCGATAGATCGGATCGAAGCCGCCGAGGCGGGAAAACAGGGCGCGCGGCAGCATCAGCGCGGCGCCGGAGACGTAATCGGCATCGCGCAGGTAGTTGAACCGCGGTGCGGCGGCGTCCTGGCCGCGGCCCCAGTTCCAGGCATCACCCAGGCGCCAGACGATGCCGCCGGCCTCCTGCAACCGTCCGTCGGCGAACAGAAGCCGCGAGCCGGCAACGCCCACGCCCGGCGTGTTGGCGAAGGTTTCGACCAGGGCATCGAGCCAGCGATCATGGACCAGCGTATCGTTGTTGAGGAAGAACAGGTACTCGCCGCGCGCGGCGGCGGCGCCGGTGTTGGCGGCGGCGATGAACCCCTCGTTCGCGGTGAGGCGGATGATGCGGATCGCACCGGTGAAGATGAGGCTGGCGACCATGGTTTCATCACGCGAGGCATCATCGACGATGATGATTTCGATCGGGCAGGTTGGTCGGGCGCGGGCGATCGAGGCGATGCAGTCGTAGGTGAGGTTGAAATGGTCGTGTACCGGAATGATCACCGAGACCAGCGGGGTGGCGGCAGGTTCGATGGTGATCGGGCGGTAGGTGGCGAGCAGGTCGGCGACCAGACGCGCGGTATCGCCGGTCAGGGTGGCGCGCGCGACGAGGGCGCGGCCCTCGGCACCGGGGTCGAGACGGTGGCGCGCGTTGATGAGATCGCTCAGGCGGGTGAGCAGCAGCGCGAGCGCGTGGTCGATCGTTGCCGGCGCGGTCGCGTGGGTGGCGAGCGAGGACAGCACGCCGTCGATAAAGGCGGTGGCGGGTGCGTCGAGCCCGGCATCGGGGCGGATGACCCATTGCGGCGAGCCGGGTAGTTCGGCCCGTGTCACGGCATCGCGGATGTGCAGGAGGTGGCGCGACCTGGGCAGCAACACGCCGATATTATCGATGACGAAGCCGTAATTGCCGTTGCCGACCCCGGCCTGAAGCAGGTCGGGGCGGGGTAGATTGGCCTCGATGGTCAGGAGATGGTCTTCGCCGTCGAACACATCGAGCGTGACCGTCTGGTCGGGCTGTTCGGGATTCCAGGCCCAGCCGACCACGCGATCCGCGCCGATCCGGTCGACGAAGCCGCGGTCGCGCAATGCGGGGACCGGGGGGACCGGATCGGTGGTTTCGAGCATCAGGCCGGTATCCCGGCGGGGCGGGCGAGAGGATGGGACATCGGCGCATTGTGTCGTGACCGGCGGGGGTGGCGCAAGGGGGATTAACGCATCTTGCGCCGCCGCGGGCGCAAGGGGGATTAA
>NZ_JBMFGY010000078.1:8900-14844 GCF_049977125.1 Acidiphilium sp.
GGCGCAAGGGGGATTAACGCATCTTGCGCCGCCGCGGGCGCAAGGGGGATTAATGCATCGCGCGCCGCCGCGATGCCGTGGCGGCGTCAGAGGCCGGGTTTCGCCTTGTTGCGGCGGCGGCGGGCCTGTTCGTTTGGCTTGCCCGTCGCCGGCGGATGGGGCGGGCGGACGTCACGCGGCTTGTCGGATTTGCCGCGCCAGGGGGCGCGGGGCGGGCGCGCCGTGCCGGTGTCGGTGCCTGGATCGGCGGCCGGGCCGGTGGTGGCTTCGATATGGATTTCGGGGTTGTTCGCCGCGATCACCGATTTCAGGAAATCGGCGGCGACGGCCTGGTTGATTTCGAATTTGGTCTCGCGGTCGAAGATGCGGATGGCGCCGATGTCGCGCTTGGTGACTCCGCCGACGCGGCAGATCAGGGGCAGCAACCATTTCGGGTCGGCGTTTCGGCGCCGTCCGACATCGGCGCGGAACCAGGCCATCGGGCTGGCCCCGGCGCCGCCGACGAGTCTGCCGCCGGGGCGGGCGCCATCGCGCGGCGTGTCGTGGCGGGGGCGATCCGGCGGGAGTGGCGCGATGTCCTCCGGGGAGGGCAGGCGGCCGCGATACAGGCGGATCAGCGCGGTCGCGATGGTTTCCGGCGGATAGGCGCCGAGCAGTTCCTGGACGGCGGCGCCGTCTTCCTCGAGCGGCGGCTCGGTCAGGACCGGGTCGGTCAGCAGCCGGGCCTGATCACGCGCGCGGATCTGGTCGGCCGAGGGGGGTTCGTCCCAGACCGCGTTGATATTGGCGGAGGCGAGCAGTGCCTCGGCCTGCCGGCGCCGGCTGTTGGCGACCAGAAGAACGCAGACGCCCTTGCGCCCCGCGCGCCCGGTGCGCCCGGAGCGGTGCAGCAGGGTGGCCTTGTTGGTCGGCAGATCGGCATGGACCACGAGATCGAGATTGGGCAGGTCGAGGCCGCGGGCCGCCACATCGGTCGCGATGCAAACCCGTGCCCGGCCGTCGCGCAGGGATTGCAGGGCATTGTTGCGCTCGGTCTGGCTCAGCTCGCCCGACAGCGCGACCACGGCAAAGCCACGTTCCTGCAGCCGTCCGTGCAGCTGGCGCACCGCCTCGCGGGTGGCGCAGAACACCAGACAGCCGCCGAGTTCATGAAACCGCAGCAGATTGACCAGCCCATGCTCGATCTCATGGGCGGCGATCCTGATCGCATGGTATTCGATGTCGGCATGCGGCTGATTGCGGGCGACGGTGTCGATCCGCAGGGCATCGCGCTGATATTGTCGCGCAAGCGCCGCGATTTCGCGCGCGATGGTGGCGGAGAACAGCAACGTGCGCCGCTCGGCCGGCGTGGTGCCGAGGATGAATTCCAGCTCGTCGCGAAAGCCGAGGTCGAGCATTTCGTCGGCCTCGTCGAGAACCACGACTTTCAAGGCACTGACATCGAGGTGGCGGCGTTCCAGATGATCCTGCAGGCGGCCTGGCGTGCCGACCACGATATGGCAGCCGGCGGCCAGCGCGCGCTGTTCGCGCCGCGGGTCCATGCCGCCGACGCAGGAGACCACGCGCGCGCCGGTGTGCTCATACAGCCAGGCGAGTTCGGCATGCACCTGGATCGCCAGCTCGCGGGTGGGCGCGATGATCAGTGCCAGCGGCGCGGCGGGCGGCGGCAGTGCATCGCCGAGCATGATGGTGCTGGCGAAGGCCAGGCCGTAGGCGACGGTTTTACCCGATCCGGTTTGAGCCGAGACCAGCAGATCGCGCCCCTCCGCCTCCGCCGTGAGCACGGCGCTCTGCACGGCGGTGGGTTCGTTGTAGCCGCGGGCGAGCAGGGCGCGCTGGAGGGCGGGATTTTCGATCGGGAAGTTCATGGGGGCTGATAGCGCGCACGGTATCGTGCCGCAACCGTTGCGATCGGATGGCAGCATCGCCAGCGCGCCCGAGCCTGATCGCCGCCGGCTGATCAATCCGGCCCGCCCGGACGGGCGATCAATCCGTCCTGGCCGGACGGGTGTGCGTTCCGTCCTGTCCGGACGGGTGTGCGTTCCGTCCTGTCCGGACGGGTGTGCGTTCCGTCCTGTCCGGACGGGCGGAACGCGGCCTTCCCGTCCGCGGCACAGCTATGAACAAGGTGACAAGCGGGGTATGACACGGGGGTTCGAAGGCAACTGGCGCCTTGTGTTCCGTTGCGGCGATCCGGAGTTATCCTGGGCGGCTTGCCCGGCATGAAGATCCGACGGGTTTGGCATGGGAGGATGGAATTTGATCGAGGAGGGGGCCGGGGCGATCCGCGTTGGTCTGGTCGGCTATGGGTTTGCCGGTCAAATCTTTCATGCGCCGCTGATACAGGCGGTGCGCGGCCTTTCGCTCGTCGCCATTGCCTCAAGCAACGCCGGAAAGGTTCATGCCGATCTTCCGGCTGTCACCGTCCATGAGACTCTCGGGGCGATGATCACCGACGACGATATCGACCTCGTCATCGTGGCCACGCCGAACGAGACGCATGCGCCGCTGTCGCGCCTGGCGCTGCAGGCGGGAAAGCATGTCGTCGTTGACAAACCCTTCGCGCTCGATCTGGATGAGGCGCGCGATCTGCTGCGCGTCGCCGAACAGGCAAACCGCAACCTCTGGGTCTTTCACAACCGCCGCTGGGACAGCGATTATCTGAGCGTCAAGACGGCGATCGAGGCGGGGGTCGTTGGCAGCGTGGTCCATTTCGAGTCCAAGATCGATCGTTTCAGGCCGGTCGTCCGCGACCGCTGGCGCGAGCGCGCCCAGCCGGGCGGCGGCATCTGGTTCGATCTCGGCCCGCACCTGATCGATCAGACGCTCCAGCTGTTCGGGCTGCCGGACGGCGTGATGGCCAGTCTCGCGCGACAGCGGGATGGGGCGCGCATCGATGATTGGGCGCATGTCGTTCTCACCTATGGTGAACGCCGGGTCGTGTTGCAGGGCGCGATGCTGGTTGCGGGTGGCTCGGCCCGTTTCATCGTGCATGGCACCGGCGGCAGCCTCGTCAAGCTCAAGCCTGACCCGCAGGAGTCCCAGCTTCTCGCCGGGATGCGGCCGGGCGAGCGTGGCTGGGGATTGGATAGGGATGCTCTCGTTGTCTATGGTTCCGAGGGGGAGAGGTCGGTTCCCGCCACACCGGGCGACCAGCGCCGTTTCTATGAGCTTGTCGCGGCGGCGTTGCGGGGCGAGGGCGCGGGTCCGGTCCGGCCGATTGAGGCGCTCGCCGTTATGGCCGTGCTCGAGGCAGGTGCGATGTCCGCCCGAAATGGCGTCACCGCCCGGCTGGCGCTCACCGATGCGGAGCGCGCGGCATGGGGCGGTGGCTTTTCGTCATTGGCGTCGTGATCGGCAGCGTGATCGGCGCTGGCGGGTAACCTTGCCGCCTGGTTTCACCTTGAAGGCGTTGTGGCTTTGCCGGTCGGCGCAGTTCGGACCGGGAGATCGGGCCAGTGCCGGAGTCCCGGCGTGTCGCGCGGATCAGTCATAAAAATCGGGTGCATGTTTGAAGCCTGGCCAGGCAACCGGATCGTGACCGGTTACCACCGTTGCGCCGGTTTTTTCGGCCAGCGCCCGGAGTTTGCGAACCGAACGGACAGTATCGATCGTACTGGCCAGAAAGCCTGGCAGGGCTTTTTCATCCCAATGATCGGTCGTGTACGCCGCATCGATGGTCAGCAGCATCGGGCCTGAATGCGGCAGCGTGATCAGGAAGGATTGATGCCCGGGCGCGTGACCGGGGGTGAAAATGGTTCGAATGGCGCCATCGCCATAGAGATCATAATGATCATCGAATTTGCCGTCGAGAAAGTGCCACTTGAGCCCTGGCCGGTCGAAATCGGGGCGAATATAGCCTCCCGAAGCGAACCAGTCCGGCGTGAAGGCATATTCGTATTCCGCGCGCTGGACGAGATGGGTTGCGTTGGGAAACCGCCCGATGGCGCCCGTGTGGTCAAGGTGCAGATGCGATTGCAACACGTAGCGCACACTGGCCGGATCGATGCCGAGCGAGGCGAGTTGCGGCAGGCAGGCTTCGTCCTCGCGCATGACGGGTTCGTAAACGTCGCATACCGCTCCCCAATGGCCGCGCGGATTGAGCGCAACCTCTGCCGCGTTGCCGCCATCGATCACAACATTGCCCTTGGGGTGGGTGATCAGAAACCACGGTACCGGGATTTCGTAGGGATCATTGCCCTGATTCATCTTGATCGACGCGGTAACCGTTTTCAGCGTCCCGCAGCTGAACATGTAGAGGCGGAGGTCCGACATTGATGTCTCCGGTTGCGAAGGGATTACCAATTATGGATCGATTGGGCGAGAATGGTCTCGAGTGCCGCGGCGCCGACCGGCTTGGGCGCACCGGTGAGCAGGCGTTGCTGTTTCAGGGCGCCTTCGATGATTGCCGGGATGTCGTCCTCGGTATAGCCGAGTTCCGCGATGCCGGACGGCGCGCCGACCGCCTTCATCAAATCGATCAGGGCGTGCGGCAGCGATTCCGAGTTGGGGTTGGCAATGGAATGGCCGCGCAATAATTCGGCGGCGCGAATGTGCTTTTCGGGTGCTGCGTCATAGGTGTAGCGAAACGCGGCGGGCGAGGTCACGATGACAGAGAAGCCGTGCGGCACGAAAGCGTGGTTCCGCGCGTAGCCGGGCGCGTGATAGCTATGTTTCAGCCCCGCGATCGGATAGGCGCAGGCGTGGGGGATGTGAACGCCGGCGGTGCCGAAACCGATGCCTGCCATGGTCGCCCCCAGCATCATGGTGCCGCGTGCTTCGACATCGTCGCCGTCGGCCACCGCGCGGGCGAGAAATTTGCCCCCGAATTCGATCGCCTGCAGCGACCAAATGTCGGCGACCGGGTTGGAACCCTGATAGGGCGGCCGATCGTCGGGGCTGGCGGCTTTCGGGCGCTGGTTGAACGGTTTTGAGATATAGCTTTCGACCGCGTGGCAAACGACATCGAGACCGGCCGATGCGGTAACGCCGCTCGGCGTGGTGCGGGCCAGCGACGGATCAACGATGGCGAGGGTGGGGCGCAGGTAGCGGTGCGATATGCCGGTTTTCAGCTTCAGTTCGGGAATATCGAGTACGGCCACCGTGGTGGCCTCGGAGCCTGAACCCGAGGTGGTTGGCAGCGCGATCAGCGGGCGCAGCGGCGCGGGGGGCTTACGGCCGCCACCGATCGGCGGATTGACGTAATCGATCACCGCCCCGCCATGGGTGCTGATCAAATTGGCGACCTTGGCGGTGTCAATGGTGGAACCACCGCCAAGAGCGACAAAGCCGTCCGCCGGATGCGCGGCTGCAAAAGCGGCGGCGCGGGCGAAGCTCTCGATGGTCGGCTCGACGCTGATGTCCTCGAACCGCTGACATTGAATGCCGGCGCTGGCAAGGTTTGCTTCGATGCGTTCGATCAGGTCGAATTCATGGAGAATGGGATCGGCGACGAGAATGACGCGCTGTAGACCGAGGCGGGTGATCTCCCAACCGAGTTCCTCGGCGGCGCCTATTCCGAATTTGAGTTGGGTCGCTTCGAGCGAGAACACGCTCTCCATGCCGCTGGCAGCGATGATGTTCACGGTTTCCTCCAGAATGCGTTCTATGCCGCATAGATCGGGCAGATATGCCAGATTGCCAAATTGGCGCAAGGGAGTGCATGTTTTGGGGAAGGTCGCGCGGGGCTCGCGAGGAACGCTGGAACAGGGCGCTCCCGCGTGGAGGGTCCGGGTCGTATTATACGGTCAGGGCGAAACCGGTGTCGCCGGTACTGACGGTTCGGGAGATCCGGACTCCAGTGTCTCAAGAGGGGGCTCCTGAGCAACCATCCGGACGAAGAGCCCCGCCGAGATGGCTGAGAAAATGACGGAGGTCGCGAGGATCGTGATGGGACCTGACCACCCCAAACTCGACGCTATGATGGCGATGGCGAGCATCATCA
>NZ_JBMFGY010000079.1:0-14748 GCF_049977125.1 Acidiphilium sp.
TCGGGCGCGATCAGGGAGTGGCGGGCCTGACATCGAGGAGTTGGCTGAGGAGTTTATCGCCGTCGATCTTTTCCTCGGTCAGGGCCATGGCGAGAACCTCGCCGCCAAATACTGGGGCTGCGAGGATCATATCTGGGTGAACGCGGCGGACGCGCTCAAGATTCTTGCGGGTGCTAACCGCAGCGACGGTTTTGGCGTCGGTCGTGAGTTCGCGGACCGCAAGAATCACGAAGGCGTTTTCGGAATCATCGTCGGAGAGCGCGAGGATGGCGCGGGCATGATCGCCACCGGCTTCGCGTAGCGTGTCAAGCTCGGTCGGGTCGCCGACCACGGTCTCGGTGTCACCGAAGCTGGTGTCGCCATCATCGATGATAACGAGAACCGACGCGCCACGTTTGCGCAATTCACGTAACGTGTTCCGCGCCAGCACGCCGCGACCGGTAATGATAAAGTGATTGACTCGTTTCATTTTACGTCTCCTGGGTCCGATCGTCTGGGTAATTCGATTCTGCAAGATCGGGCCGATCACCGCCGTCAAGGCGGTGGCGAATACCGTGAGACCAAGGACGATGAGGGATTCAACGAAGAAGCGGGCTTCGTTGCTCTTCGGGAGGATATCGCCGTAACCAACCGTGGACATCGTAACGATAACAAAATAGAGAGCTTCTGGTAGATTGGTGATCGGTGGGGCAAAGCCGGAGCCGAGCAAAAACGATCCCAAAACTCCGTAAACGATCAGAACGATGACCGATGCCAGTGCGAATAATGTGCCGGCTGCCAGTGATGATCGGGAAAATGCATCCCGGGCGAGGATCAGGGCCGCCAATAAGGTTATGATGTAAAGAGTTTCGCCAGTTAGGATCGAACCGCCTGCCTGATGAACGGTTAACGCCAATTGGGCGATGGTCATACCTACCGCGGACAACCAGGCAATGCGCGATCGCCCGAGGAGGCCAATGGCGATGAGGATCTGAAGCACACCGACAACGACGGTCGGGACTCCCGACAGAATCAGCTGCGGAACATGACCCGAGATCGGGTGCAGAGCGTCGAACAGATGACGCAGGTTAAGATGAAGATATTCCGTGGCATAGTGGCGAATCGTCGGCAGAAGGGCGAACGAACCGGCGCCACCGACCGCGATTGCCAGCGGGAATTGCGGAAACCATAGGTCCATTCGAAGTCGACGATACCAACGGTGATAGACTCGGCTGATCAACCGCAGGATCGGATCGAGGGCGTTGATGGTGCGCGTGAGCACGCTAGTAGATGTTCAGCGGGGGCATCAGCCGATTATGGGTGTCCGGAGGGCAGCGGACAATCGTTCGTTCAAACGAGGGTGACTTCGAAGCTCTCGATCACGATGTTGGCAAGGAGGCGATGCGCCATGGCTATCGCTTGTTCACGTGCGGACTCGGCGTTGGTTTCGCTCAATTCGAGCTCAATAACCTTACCGACCCGGACATCGGTGACGCCGGTGAAACCAAGGCCTTCAAGAGCGTGGCCAATGGCCTTGCCCTGCGGGTCGAGGACTCCAGGTTTGAGCTTGACGGTGACGACCGCCTTCACTGCATCAACTCCGGCCCCTTCATGTCGCGGACGCCAGCTTCAGGAAGGATACCAAGGCGCTTGGCAACCTCCTGATAGGCTTCCTCGACGCGGCCAAGATCACGGCGGAAGCGATCCTTGTCCATTTTCTCATTGGTCTTGGTATCCCAGAGACGGCAATTGTCGGGGCTGATTTCATCGGCCAAGACGATTCGCATGTCTTCATTCTCCCATAGACGACCGAATTCGACCTTGAAATCGACCAGCATGATACCGACGCCGAGAAACAGGCCGGTGAGGAAATCATTGATTCGGAGCGTAAGGTGGACGATGTCGTCCATGTCCTGCGGGCTGGCCCACCCGAATGCGGTAATGTGCTCCTCGGCAACCATAGGATCATTCAAAGCATCATTTTTGTAGTAGTATTCGATGATGCTTCGGGGCAGTCGGGTGCCTTCAGCGATTCCGAGGCGTGTGCTCATGCTGCCGGCGGCGATATTGCGCACCACAACCTCGATCGGGACGATTTCGACCTCACGGATCAATTGTTCGCGCATATTGAGACGACGGACGAAATGAGTCGGGATGCCAACTTCGGCGAGACGCAGCATCAGGAACTCGCTGATTCGGTTGTTCAGCACACCCTTACCGGTAATGATGCCCTTTTTTTGTGCATTAAAGGCGGTGGCGTCATCTTTGAAATACTGAACCAGCGTACCGGGTTCTGGTCCTTCGAATAGGATTTTAGCTTTACCCTCGTAGATTTGTCGGCGGCGAGCCATTGGAGAACCTCATGAAGCGGCGGTGGAGGGTGGAACGAAGAGACCGCCAGAGCCCTGCTATATCAACCGAAGCGCATTTGCGCCATGGCGCAAGCCAAGACGGTTCAGGCGGCCTGCTTACGCAGAGATGCAGGCAAGTCATTAATTGCCTGATCGATAAGGGCCTGATCGCGATTGGCATCGATCGTATCAGCCAGGATTCGCTGCGTGACTTTCACCGCCAGCGCAGCAGCGGCATTGCGCACGTCGGCAATGGCAGCGCTCTCGGCAGCGGCAATGCGTTGTTGGGCCATTTGCTCACGGCGTTTTGCGGCGAGCTGGGCTTCAGCCAGTAGGTCTGCAGCTAAACGCTCGGCTTCACGGGTCGCAAGGGCAAGCATGTCATGCGCCTGTGCGATAGCGGCTGCGCGTTGAGCTTCAGCGTCTTTCAACATGGTCTCGGCCTCGCTGCGCAGTCGCGCGGCTTCGTCGAGTTCCCGTCGAATGTCGTTGCTGCGTCGGTCGAGCATCGAGATCACAGTACCAACCAACTTGCGACCAAAAAAGCCAAGAAAAATTAGGACCGCGATGGTGACCCAAAAGGTTCCCTTGGTCCAGAGGACGCCTTGAAGCGCTTCAAATACCATCGATACTGATCCTTCAGGCCGTCATTGTCGCAAGGGTGCGGTCGATTTTGGCGGGATCGACATGCTCGCCGGTCAGGCGAAGCATCAGGCTTACGGTTACCTCCCGGGCGACTGGTGGCAATGAGGCAATCGCCTGGGCGCGAGTGGCATCGATCTCGTGTTCTGCCTGTTCGATCTGGGCATTAAGACGTGCGTTGAGCTCGGCCGCCTGCTCCCGGGCACGAGCCTTCGCGGCGTTGATCGCCTCGGCGATGGCGTTCTGGCTGGCTTCGCGAGCGTTGCGGATCGCGAGATTGAGTTCCGCAACAGCGTGTTCAGCCTTAGCCTTTGCCTGACGTGCTGAATCCAGATCGACGGCGATTTGGTTTGCGCGTTTTTCGATTACCGCCCCGATCTGCGGTAATCCCCAGCGTGACATCAGAAGGTAGAGAACGATCATGATGACCGCCATCCACACGACTTGAGCACCGGTCAACGGATCGGCAAAATCCATCTGCGGCAACTTGCCGTCCGCCATTGCGGCGGAGGGCATCAAGGCAAGGACGATACTCGTAAAGCCAAGCGTGAGACGGCGCATGAAGGATGGTTCCCGGTTCGGGCAAATCAAGCGAACAGGATGATCAGCGCGATCACCAGAGCATACAAAGCGACGGCTTCGGTCAGCGCGAAGCCGAGCAGGACGTCACGGAACATTTTGTCGCGGGCGGCGGGATTTCGACCGACTGCGCCGACGAACGCACCGAACAGGTTGCCGATACCAACGCCAGCGCCGGCGACGCCGATGGTCGCGAGGCCGGCACCGATATCACGGGCAAGAAGAACTGTGTCGATAGCCATGAGGCAAAATCCTTTCAGAGTTGATTGGTTTTATGGCCGAACTGACCACGTGAAGGCAATGGAGGGTTATTATCCGCCGAGTTAATGCAAGTGGATGGCGTCGTGCAGATAAAGACAGGTGAGAACGGCGAACACGTAGGCTTGGAGAAATGCCACCAGGAACTCGAGCGCGGTGAGGGCGACGTTGAGACCGAGCGGGATGATGGCGGCGACGACGCCAACGGCTCCGAGGCTGGTGACCAGCATGATCATGAAACCGGCGAAAACCTCCCACATGACATGGCCCGCCGTGATATTTGCGAACAGACGAACCGACAGCGAGATGGGACGGGAGAGGAATGAGACGATTTCGATCGGGATCAGCAGCGGCAGCAGCCAGCCAGGAACGCCAGGAGGCGAGAAAAATTTGAAGAAGCCAAGGCCGTGGTACCAAAATCCGACGCCCGTCGAGAGCAGGAACACGAATAGCGCAAGTGCGCCCGTGACGGCGATATGGCTGGTGAAGGCAAAGAAATATGGAAACAATCCAAGCAGATTTCCGACCAGGACAAAGGCGAACAACATGAACACGAAGGGGAAGAACCGGCGGCCTTCCGGGCCGATCGTGTCATCGACCATTTGCAGGACGAATTCGTAGCTCATCTCGACCAGTCCCTGCATGCGACCGGGGATCACCGCGCGCCGACGCAGAGCCATCGCAAATAGCGCCGTGATAATTGCCGCAGCCAGCAGCATCATCTCGTTCGAATTGGTAAATTCGATCAGTCGACCGACCGGACCGAAACCGGTGGTCAACTGGAACTGCCCCAGTGCATTGATCGCCGATTCTTGCGCCATCGTCTCCTCCGATCAGTCTTTTTGGGTCGTACCCATTGTGCGAACCACGTTTCGAAAGCCCGCGATCGCCCCAATGGGAACAAACCCAATCATGAACCACGGTGACGTGTGAAACAACCGGTCCAGCCCGTAGCCAATCGCGACAGCAACCACCAGGGCCGCCACCATTTCAGCGCCCAGCCGCATCGCGAGACTGAACGAATTGCGACCTTCAGCTTGCGGCTCACCCACGGAATTGGACTTGTCCAGCCCCGCTCGGTGGCGCGCTGCGGCGAGACGTTGATCGAAATCGGTTCGATCTTTCGGTCCCGGAGCCCCATCGTTACCCATCGTCACACCCCTACGCCCATCCCGCAGGATAGCGTGGGGTTGCTACCGGTGCCGGCGGGTTAAGTCAACATATCGCGATCATGAAATGTCTTATTCAGCCGCAATGGCGTTCGGTTGTTTCACCATGGCGGTTGCAGTGCCGAGATCGACCGAGAGAACCCGGGAGATGCCGCGTTCCTGCATGGTAACGCCATAAAGTCGGTCCATCCGCGCCATCGTCAGGTGATGATGGGTGACGACCAGGAATCGTGTTCCGGTTTCGCGGGCCATGTCGTCGAGTAATGTGCAAAAGCGGTCGACATTGGCATCGTCGAGCGGGGCGTCTACCTCATCGAGCACCGAGATAGGGGCAGGATTGCACCGAAAAACGGCAAAAATCAGCGACAGGGCGGTGAGCGCCTGCTCGCCACCGGATAGCAGGGACAAGGTGGCAAGTTTCTTACCGGGGGGCTCGGCAAAGATTTCGAGCCCCGCCTCCAAAGGGTCATCGGAGCCAGTGAGGGCGAGATGAGCACGTCCGCCGCCGAACATGCGGGTAAAAAGTGACTGGAAATGACGATCGACTTCGGTGAACACGGATGAAAGGCGCTCGCGACCTTCGCGGTTGAGATGACCGATCGAGCTGCGCAATTTGACGATAGCCGACGTGATTTCATCGCGGTCGCCCTCGATCGCGGCGAGTCTAGTTTCGATTTCTGCCACCTCGATTTCGGCACGCAGATTGACTAAGCCCAACTCATCGCGTTCACGGGTGAGGCGTTCGATTCGTTTCCTTGCGCGCTCGGCGGCTTGCGTGGTTGGGTCGGCGACGGTCGGTAATATCGGCTCGGCGCCAAGTCGCTCGAGGATTCGTTCAGCCACGGTGCCCCAGGCGACATTTGCCTCGCGCATCAGGGCCTCGGCATTGATCAGGCCCTCGCGTGACGCTGCGAGCCGTTGCTCGGCATGGCGAACGCCGGCGGCGACCGCCTGGACCCGTTGTTCGCCGGTACTGAGTGCCGCAGTGGCATTCTTGTGATCAGCTTTTGCAACTTCGAGGGCGCGACGAGACTTATCGCGTGCATCGATCGCATCGGTATCGGACGGGATCGAGGCGAGTGCAACGCGGGCATCGTGCAAACGGGCGGTCAAATCGATGATACGAAAGCGGGCATCCCGCGCGCGCTCGGCCCAGTCGGCAGCTTCGCGCCCGATGACCACCAAGCGCCGGTCACGTTGTTCGGCGTCGGTGATCATGCGTTGGACGTCTTGGCGCGCGTTCGCGTCGGTTTTGCGGGCTTGCGCAACGACCGCGCGGGAATGGTCGCGGTGGGCGCTGATCGCTGCGACGTCGCCCAAGGCGTCGAATTCGGCTTGAGCGGCGGTCTGGGCAGCTAGGGCATCGAGATGTTCAGCCTCGAGGCGTGTGCGCAATTCGGCGGCCGAGGCTTCACGGGCTGCATTGCGTTCAGCTTCGGCGGTGAGGCGGCTGGTGGCCTCGGCGAGGCTTCGCGCAGTTGCGCGGGCGCGGTCGAGCTGGGCTTCGGTTGATTTACGCTGACTGCGTGCGAATTCCTCAGCCTGTCGGGCGGCTTGCTCGTTGGCTTCGGCGGCAACGCGGTCTCTCGTGCGCTGGGTTGCTGTTAGGGTGGCTGCGGCGAGATCATCGGACAGGCGGTGAAGGCGGTTGCGCTGGGCGAGGCGAATGCCGGCTTCGCTGGGGGCGCCGGCGCGTGCGACAAATCCATCCCAACGCCACACCGATCCGGTGGTCGAAACCAGGGTTTGGCCAGGGCAGAGGGAGGGTTGCAACGAATCGCCATCAGCATCGTCGGGGAGAACCAGAACGTAGTCGAGGGCGCGACGCAGAGCGTCGGGAGCCTCGACACGGGCACCGAGGGAGGGCAGAGCGGAATGGGTGGAAATTGGTGTCAGGCATCGCCAATGCCGCGCCGCCTCGGGACGGACGCTGGCAGCGAGATCGTCACGCAACACCGCCCCCAAGGCGGTTTCCAGACCAGCGGGAACCTTGAGTTGATCGAGAACAGGATCGGTCTCGTGGCCAAATTCTTGGGCGAGGAGGGCGGTGAGCGCATCAACCTCGATTTGCAAGCGGGTCATTGAAGCGTCGGCGTCCAGGGCGGCGGCACGCACCATTGCGGCGTGGCCGGCGGCTTCGATTCGAGCGGTTTCGGCATTTCCAACCGCAGTTTGCCGCTCGATCTGTGCTGCTTCGATCGCTGCGCTAAGGGCTTCGGCTTGGTCACGCTCCGCGATGAGTTTCGCCAATCGATCCGGGATTACGAGTTCCGTGACTGCTCGCTGATGGGCGGTGGTTGCCTGGGTGAGACGGTCACGGGTCGTGCTGACCTTGTCGCGCGCCAGTTTCAGCCGCGTCCTCACTGCCTGTTCAGTCGCCGCGAAGTGTGCTGTGGCTTCAGCCGCCGTCTGCGCAGCGCCTTCTGCGGCCTGAAGAGCGGCAGCGGCTTGTTCGGCCGCGATGGTGGCGGCCGCTAGTCGTGATGGCGCGGAGAGGCGGTCGGCTTCGAGGGAAGTCTGCTCTTCGAGGAGGCGTGATTTTGCCGCTTCGGCATCGACACCAGCGCGTTCCGCATGCTGGAGATCGCGGATCACGGTTTCCAATCGCCCTTCGGCTTCGGCGCGAGCGGCTCGAACCCGGCCGACCTCGGCTTCAATCTGCTCGAAATGGATCCGGGCTCGTTCGAGTGTGGTGCGTGACTCGCTCTCCCTCCCGCGCAGGGCGGGAACGATATCGGTGAGATCACGCTCGCTGGCGTGGGCGCTATTACAGTCAATCTGCGCGGCTGTGACATCTGCCTGGGCGGACTGAAGGGCGATTTGGGCTTCTCGCCGGCGGATTTCGGCGATATGGCGCTCAGTGGCGAGATATTCGATCTCGGCATCGCGAATTGCGCCGGAGATTTTGCGGTAGCGGTTGGCTTGACGCGCCTGTTTATGGAGGTCGGCAAGGCGGGCCTCCTGCTGCAAGCGTAAATCCTCGGCGCGAGTGAGATTCTGCTCGGCACTCCGCAGCTTGATCTCGGCTTCGTGGCGACGCGCATGAAGACCGGTGATACCAGCCGCCTCTTCTAAAATGGCGCGCCGTTCATCGGGGCGAGCGTTGACGAGAGCGGAGACGCGACCCTGGCTGATCATCGCAGAATTTCGCGCACCAGATGCCAGGTCGGCGAAAAGCGTGGCGACATCGCGCGCACGTGTTTCACGGCCGTTGACCCGGTACGTGCTGCCACTGCCACGTTCGATCTTACGGGTGATCTGGAGTTCTGCCTCGGCTTGAAATGGGAGCGGAGCCAAGCCGGCTGTCTCGGTCAACCATATCGACACTTCGGCCGCGTTTCGCGCGGGGCGCGACAATGAGCCGGCAAAGATGACATCGTCCATCTCGTCGCCACGCATCGATTTTGCGCTGGCTTCACCCATTGCCCAGCGCAGAGCGTCGACGACATTGGATTTGCCGCAGCCATTGGGCCCGACGACACCGGTCAGACCCGGGAAGATTTCAATAGAAGTTACGTCGGCGAAACTTTTGAAGCCGGCAATGCGAATGCGGGCGAAGTGTGCGGGCAAAGGAGCCTATGCCTCGTCAATCCAACGCGAGAATTGCTTGAAATCGACGGCTCCCTCGCGTTTACGACCGTTGATGACGAAACTGGGGGTTGCATCGATGTGGTATTTGTCCTCGCCGACCTTCAGCTCAGAGAGAATGAATTTTTCGAGCTTCTTATTGGCGAGCGCGGCATCGAATGCTTGGCGGTCCATGCCAGCGAGGGCAGCATAGCGGAATAAGGCGTTTTCATAATCTTGTTTTGTTTTCAGGTTCGAGGCAAAAGCCCATTGATCCTGGGTGCGGAACAATTCCGAGATGAAAGCCAAATACTCATGTGCCGGAAGACTCCGGGCAACTTGGGCGGCCATCACCGCATCTTCATTGAGCGGAAAATCCTTGAAGACATAGTAAATTTTGCCGGTATTAACAAAATTATGAATGATTTCGGGTAGCACCTTAATGCCGAAAAATGCGCAGTGTGGACAATTCATTGAATAATATTCATAGACGGTTACTGGGGCGGTCGATTTGCCAAGGCTCCGTACGCCAAAGGCACCGTCGGTCGTTGGAGGCGCAATGGCGCCCTCCGCGACGGCCGACGTGACGCCGCCGAGACCTGTGGCCATGCCGAGACCGCCGATAAGGCGAAGTAATGAGCGACGATCCATGCGTAATTTCATCCTGCGCTGCATAAAACCAGACTGGAACCGACCGGATCACTCTGCGATGCGACTCGGTTCTTCCTTCAACTTTGAAGTTTATATCTGATGCATCGATGCCTGACGAGATCACTTTTGCGGGTAGTCCTTCGATGTCGGGTATGGCGGCTTGGCTGATCGTCCATACCGCTTTGGTGGACGTCTGGTTTGCGGTGCGCGTAGCCTCGGCTATAGGGGCGATATGAACCTCAAAGATCATATCCGCGGCATTCCTGATTTTCCCAAGCCGGGCATACTTTTCTATGACATTTCAACCTTGCTGCGAAACCCCGATGCTTGGCAGGTCGCAATGGGTCGGCTTGCACGGGTGGTACGTGCCTACCACCCGGATCTGTTGGCCGGTGTGGAAAGCCGGGGATTCCTGCTCGCGGCACCTCTGGCGCTGAAGCTGGGATGTGGGTTTGTTATGTTGCGCAAACCGGGAAAACTACCCGGTAAGACCGTGGGACTGGACTACCAGTTGGAATACGGTTCTGATCGGATTGAAATCCAGGCTGATGCGGTTAATCCTGGGCAGCGTGTCGTCGTCGTCGATGATTTGTTGGCGACCGGCGGCACTATGGCAGCGGGAATTGCCCTTTTGAAGAATGTGAAAGCCGAGGTGCCGGCGGCGGTTGCTCTGATTGAGCTTGAGGCTCTCCATGGGCGGGATCGGCTCGATGTGCCGTTCGAAGCACTCGTCCGCTACGGTCACTAGGATCTGGTTATGCGCGTCCCGCTGCGACGGCGCATTTTTCTGCAGAGCTGCGGCGTTGGGGTGGTGATGCTCCGATCAAGCGTAGCCGAGACCCCGATGGTGGTCGCGGGCCAAGTCGAGGCGCCCGGACCGTCATATAATATTTTGGTGTGCGGCCCTCGCGGCGGCCAGACCGATCGGTGGGCGCGAGCGGTGCGTCAGGGTTTGGGACATTCGTTATCGCCGAATCGGCCGATCGGGTTGCGCAGTGTTGGTGGTCAGGATGGTGTGACTGGGGCGAACCGGTTGCAGACGTTGGTTGTTCCCGATGGCCAAACCGCCGCGATGTTGCCGAGCGAGGCGGTGATTGCGTTTCTGACCGGCGATCCGCGTGTGCATTTTCAGCCAGGCGATTGGATTCCGGTGATGGCGGGGTTGAATGCGGCAGTTCTGGTGGTGCGGGGGGGGCTGCGGCGTCTGGCTGATGCGGCGCCGATCAGGCTCGCCGCGGTATCACCGGAGAGTCCTGATCTGGCAGCGTTGCTCGCGTTTCAGCGACTCGGTGTAGCGACCGCGCCGGTGTTCGGGTTGCGTGGCGCGTCGGCTGTCGCACGAGCTTTCGCTGCGGGTGAGGCTGATGCCGTTTTGTTGGCGGGTGAAGAAATTCCGGCTGACGCAGCCCCACTGATGGCCGAAGGTGGGGTTGCGATCGCAACGTTGGGGGTGGTTGACGACGAGGGTCAGGTCGTGGCGGATCCGCTGTTTCCCGACCTGCCAACGGTTCATGCGATCGCGATCGCACGCGGCGCGTCACCATTGCCGTTACCGCTGGATCAGGCATTCCGCGCCGTCGCGGCGGCGACGCGAATCGATTTTATGCTGGTTCTGCCACATCTGACCACACCTTCAACAGTCGCGACGTGGCGGCAGGCGGCGGTTGGTGCCATCGAGTTTCCGGCGCTACAGGCGGCGGCGGCGGCGAGTGCGATCAGCCTGACGGTGGTCGGTGCGGCAGCGGCGGTGGCACCGTTCGACGTGTCGGCTGATGGCTTGTTGGCGTTGCGGCAGTTCCTGTTTCAGCATTTTGGCTGGCGGCCGTCCTGAGGACGATGCGAGCACATCACATGGCAGGGTGCTGAGTGGCGCGTCCGGGGACGCAATTCGTATGCACGGCTTGCGGAGCCGTGGCGCCGAAATGGGCTGGGCGCTGCGAGGCATGCGGTGCCTGGAACACGTTGGAGGCCGAGACGCCGTTACCCGGGGCAGGCGCCCGTAGACCTGGCCGCGCGACGGGGCGTGGCGTTGAGTTCGTCGGACTGGCCGGTGATACACCGCTGCCCGAACGGGTTGCCCTCGGAATCGCGGAATTCGACCGTGTGCTGGGCGGCGGCATGGTTCAGTCTTCGGCAATCCTGGTCGGCGGTGATCCGGGAATTGGCAAATCGACGTTGTTGTTGCAGGCCGCGGCGCGTCTCGCGAGTGCAGGCAAGCGAGTACTATATATTTCGGGCGAGGAATCGGTGGCTCAGATACGGTTGCGGGCCGAGCGTCTTGGCCTGCGGGGGGCGGCGGTGAGTTTGGCCGCAGCGACCGTGCTGGCCGACATTCTAGCGGCGCTCGAGGCCGAGACGGATGCGAGCCTCGTGGTGATCGACAGTATCCAGACGATCTGGGATGAGACGATTGAGTCGGCGCCGGGAACCGTGGCGCAGGTGCGGTCCAACGCGTTTGCTCTGATACGAGCGGCGAAGTCGCGGGGCTTCGCGCTCATGCTGGTCGGGCATGTGACGAAGGAGGGTGCGCTGGCCGGTCCGCGGGTTATGGAGCACATGGTCGATGTCGTACTGCATTTCGAAGGAGATCGAGGACACCAGTTCCGGATCTTGCGGGGGGCCAAGAACCGCTACGGTGCCACCGATGAGATCGGCGTGTTCGAGATGACCGGGCGAGGGTTGGCCGAGGTCGCCAATCCGTCGGCCCTGTTCCTGGCTGAACGGCATGGTAATGTGGCGGGAAGCGCAGTGTTCGCTGGATTGGAGGGGTCGCGTCCGGTGCTGATGGAGGTGCAGGCGCTGCTATCGTCTAATCCGGGAGGTTCGGCGCGACGTTCCGTGATCGGCTGGGACTCTGGACGCCTGTCGATGTTGATGGCTGTGTTGGATTCGCGATGTGGGGTGAAGCTTGCAGGGCATGACGTCTATTTGAATATTGCTGGCGGTTTGCGCGTATCGGAACCTGCGGCGGATCTCGCTGTGGCGGCAGCGTTGGTCTCGGCAGCGACCGATGTGCCGACTGATCCCGGCACAGTATTTTTTGGTGAAATCGGCTTGTCGGGTGAATTGCGACAGGTGGCGCAGGCTGAACTACGTCTCAAGGAGGCTGCAAAACTGGGTTTCGGACGAGCGGTGCTGCCACGCCGGGTAGCAGGCGGTCATCGACGTCTTGCGGCACCGGAGGGAATGGTGCTGGAAGAATACGGCCATTTGAGTGATCTGGTCGCGGCGACGGCTGGTCGTGTGTCCAGTCAAGGGGGCGGCACGTGACGTGGGTTGATGGTATCGCACTTGGCGTCGTCGTGCTGTCGGGTCTATTGGCGCTCGCTCGCGGTTTGGTGCGCGAGGTTCTGGGGGTTGGTGCATGGATTGGTGCGGGGTTTGCAGCCTTCGCCTATTATCCGGATGTGGAGCTGCAGCTTGCGGGGTTCATTCATCAACCGAAGTTGATCTTGCCGCTGTCGATCGGGTTGATTTTCATTGTCGTGCTGGTGGTACTGTCGATTATCAGCACGTGGCTCGGCTCGATGGTGCGGGACTCGGTGCTGTCAGGGATCGATCGTACCTTGGGTCTTGCCTTCGGTTTGGTGCGGGGGGCGGTCATTGTTTGTCTTCTCTACATTGGGCTGTCGATTTTCCTGCAACCGACGGAATGGCCCGCGGGAGTCAGTGATGCCAAGGTGTTGCCCTATGCCGAGAGCGGTTCGAAGTTTCTGGTCGGGTTATTGCCGGCCGCGTATCAGCCCCACATTGATCGTGTGCCGGAACATGGGGCGAATCCCGCTTCTGGTGAGAAACCCAAGGCGTCGCAGGCGCTGCCGCTCAGTGCAGACACAACCAGCCAGTAGTTTCGGCCATGTTTAGCGGCGCTCGACATGCATGGGTGAGCAGTTTAGATGACAGCTTCAAGTCGTAAAGGATGTGGCGGCGTGACCCAGCCGATGATTTCGATGAACGCCTTTGACGATGACAAGTTCCACGAGGAATGCGGGGTTATCGGGGCGTGGAATGTAACCGACGCGGCGGCGATAACGGCACTTGGCCTTCATGCCCTGCAGCATCGTGGCCAAGAAGCGACGGGGATCGTCACTCACGACGGCGTTCGGTTCCATGCCCACAAGGGGCTTGGCCTAGTGGGCGATAATTATGGTGATACCAAGGTAATGGCCGGACTGCCCGGAACCCGCGCGGTAGGGCATAACCGATACGCCACCACTGGTGCGACGCTACTGCGCAATGTGCAGCCATTGTTCGCCGAATTCGAATTTGGCGGCTTTGCGGTCGGGCACAACGGCAATTTGACCAATGCGCACACGCTGAAACGAGCGTTGGTGAGGCGAGGTTGCTTGTTCCAGTCGACCACCGACTCTGAAGTGGTGGTGCATTTGATCGCGATCAGCCTCTATGCGACGGTCTTGGACCGGTTGATCGATGCGCTCAAGCAGGTAATCGGTGCATATTCTCTGGTTGCCTTGACCAACGACCTGCTCATTGGTGCACGCGATCCATTGGGGGTGCGGCCGCTGATACTAGGTCAGACCAACGGAGCCGACGGTGTCGGACCCGGATGGGTTTTGGCCTCGGAGAGTTGTGCGCTTGATATGGTCGGAGCGGAGTTCGTCAGGGATATCGAACCTGGCGAGATCGTTGCGATCGATCGGACCGGGGTGCGCAGCCTGAAGCCGTTTGCAATTCACAAGTCGCGGTTCTGTGTGTTCGAATATATTTATTTCGCACGACCCGATTCGGTGCTTGAGGGTCATTCGGTCTATGCGGCACGGAAGCGGATTGGTCGGGAGCTTGCGCGCGAGGCGCCGGTTGAGGCGGATTTGATCGTTCCGGTGCCGGATTCGGGTGTACCGGCGGCGATGGGATTTGCCGAACAAAGCGGCGTGCCGTTCGAGTTGGGGATTATTCGGAACCATTATGTCGGGCGGACCTTTATCGAGCCGACCGAACAGATCCGCCATTTGGGCGTTCGGCTGAAGCATTCGGCTAACCGAGCGATTCTCGAGGGCCGGCGGGTCGTTCTGGTGGACGATTCGATTGTGCGGGGGACGACGTCTCAGAAGATCGTCGAGATGGTTCGAGGCGCAGGGGCGCGTGAGGTGCATATGCGCATTTCGTCCCCGCCGACGACGCATTCATGTTTCTACGGTATTGATACACCAGAGCGTGGCAAGTTGCTCGCGGCGCGGAACAGCGTCGCCGAGATGGCGAAGCTGATCGGGGTCGATAGCCTTGCATTCATTTCGATGGACGGACTGTACCGGGCTCTGGGTCACCCTGGGCGCGATGCATCGGCACCGGCTTTTTGTGATGCCTGTTTCAGCGGCGATTATCCGATCGCTTTGACCGATCACGCGGAGCCGCGAGAAGCTCAGTTGTCGCTGCTCGCTGAGTTGGCATAACGCTTAATCGAAAGTCTCGTTAGAAAGACAGTGATGTCTCGGTGGATGAAAAGAATGGTCGGCTAAGGCAAAATGACAATGTGGACCCCGACCGAAGCGTCGCTCGGTCGGGAGAGCAGGATTGCGGTCCGGTTCGAAATA
>NZ_JBMFGY010000080.1:0-14643 GCF_049977125.1 Acidiphilium sp.
CCTGTTGCCAAGCTCCGTCAGCTTGGCTAAGACCCCGGCACGGTTCCCGGATAGCTCAGTTGGTAGAGCAAGCGGCTGTTAACCGCTTTGTCGCAGGTTCGAGTCCTGCTCCGGGAGCCAGACCGGCCCTGCTGTCGCTGGCGATCCGCAAGCGCCGTCAATAGTCCAACGAGGCTACCGCGCTCGATGGCGCTGGAACATCACCCGAAATGGGCGACCGTGCGGTTTGTCGCGACTTGATCCCCTCTCATCGCCCAACACACGACCGCATCGATCCCCCGGGCACGGTGCGATGCCGCGATTGCCGACAGGGTAAGCATGGCCGCCATGCGTTCAGCTGCTGCCGCCAGACGATCCAGACCCTCACAGGCGGCGGGGATGGCGGTTCTGGCATGGTCGGCCTGCCGCCGCGCCGCCGCTGCCCTGATGTCGGCCTCGCGGGCCTGACGGCACAGGCCGATGGCCAGCGCGATCGCCTGATCGTTCATCCGGCGGATCGATCGTTCGAACGCGATCGGGTTGGCGCGATCGAACGTGGCGATCCGCGCCCGTGCCTCGATCTCACCGGATTCGATCGAGTCGAACGGCAGAAACTCAAGATCATACCGCTCCGAAAGGGCATCGGCGACCAGAACGTCAGGCTCGATCGACAGCAGCGTCGCCAGATCAAGACGCCGGCGCTCTATCGGAAACCGAACGACGTTGTGACCGATAGGGTCAGATTCCATCTGCAACGATCCTCGCCTTGTTGATGGGCCCTTCGAACAGTGCGGCCCTATTGGTCTCCAAATGGTTAACCTTTACCGGAAAATCAAAGTGACAACGGCGCTCCATAGGCCCGTTGCGCACCGCGGTCTGTGACCCGCATCACACTGAATCATTACAAAATCATCGACGGATCATTATTTGCATCCCATGTCGGTGCGGGGCGAACCCGGCGTCAACCGGTATCGCCCGCACGGGCCGGGCTACCGCGGGTCAGGCAGCGGTCCGGTATCCGCGATCATCCGACAGCGCGGCGATCAGCGGACAGGCGGTGTCGTCGCCTTGCGCGCACCGCGTGATCAGGGCGCCGAGGACGGTCTGCATCCTCGTCAAGTCATTGATCTTGCCGATGATTTCCTCGAGATGATGCTGTGCCAGCGACTGCACCTGCTCGCAGGCGTCACGACGGCCGTCGGCAAGCGCGAGCAGGTCGCGCACCGCATCGAGCGAAAAACCAAGCTCCCGCGCCCGGCGGATGAAGGTAATCCGCGCGACATCGCTGCGGTCATAGACCCGGCGGCCGCCTTCGGTGCGCAGCGCTCGGGGCAGCACACCGGATTTTTCGTAAAATCGGATGGTTTCGATACTGCATCCGCTGCGCCGCGCCACCGCGCCGATCGGCAGCGCCGGATCGGCCGATCCGCCCGATGATCCGCCCGATGATCCGCGCCGGGCACGATTTTTTTCCGAAATCATCGAAACACCTGTTGCTCCTGGAGTGACTCCAGCATCCATAAAGCGATCCGTTGGGACGTCCAATGCCACTCGCGCCGGCAAACCAGGCGGCGACGGCGTTGCGATCCCTGAATGGATGGAAGGGCTGCATGATGGACATGGTATCGCTGCGCGTCACCGGGATGACCTGCACGCATTGCGCGCGAACCGCCGAGACCGCGTTGAACCGGCTGGCAGGGGTCGATGCACGGGTCTCCTACGATGCGGGGATTGCCGAAATTCGCAGTGAGGCCACAATCGACCTCGAAACGCTCAGATCAGCGGTCGCCGCGCGCGGCTACGGCCTCGAACCCCTGGGAGGGGCGGAGGATTTGGGATCGGATGGCGCCGGGCTGCATGTCGCGATCATCGGCAGCGGCGGGGCTGCTTTTGCCGCGGCGATCCGCGCGGTCGAAGCCGGGGCGCGGGTCACGTTGATCGAACGCGCCCCGCTCATCGGCGGCACCTGCGTCAATGTCGGGTGCGTCCCCTCGAAAATCCTGCTGCGCGCGGCAGAGATCAGGCACGACCAGGCCCATCATCCGTTCGCCGGCATCGGGCGGGCGGACCTGCCGGTCGATCGCGCGCCTCTGCTCGCCCAGCTGAGCGGCCGGGTCGATGCGCTGCGGGGGGCAAAATACGAGAGCATCATCGCGGGTAATCCGGGGATCACGCTGCTGCGCGGAACCGCGCGATTCCACGACGCGAAGACATTGACGGTAACCGATGATGCGGGGATCATCACCCGGCTCACGCCCGACCGCATTCTGATCGCCACCGGTGCGGCGCCTGCCATCCCGCCGATTCCCGGATTCGCGGGCACACCGTTCTGGACCTCGACCGAGGCGCTGTTCACCGCCGAGATGCCGGCGAGCCTGATCGTGATCGGTTCATCCTTCGTGGCGCTCGAACTCGCCCAGGCCTATCACCGGCTCGGCGCCGCGGTCACGATCCTCGCGCGCGCCACATTGCTCACCCGCGACGATCCGGATCTTGGCGCCGGGCTGCAAGCGGCCCTTGAGGCGGAGGGGATCACGGTTCTGACCGGAACCGAAGCACAGATGGCGACCTATCGGGACGATCGATTCCACGTGACGCTCAGGGGCGGTACCCGCGCCGGCGCCACGATCGAGGCCGCGCGCGTTCTGATCGCCACCGGGCGGCGACCGAACACCGATCAACTCGGGCTCGAAGCCGCCGGGGTAACGACAGACCCCGCCGGCGCCATCGTGGTCGATGATCATCTGCGCACCTCGGCCCCCCGCATCTACGCGGCGGGTGATTGCAGCACGATGCCGCAACTCGTCTATGTCGCGGCGGCGGCCGGCACGCGCGCCGCGATCAACATGACCGGCGGTGACGCGGCACTCGATCTCTCCATCGTTCCGGCGGTGGTCTTCACCGACCCCGCGGTCGCGACCGTCGGCCTCGACGAGGCGCAGGCGCGGGCGGCGGGTCTCGAACCCATCACCCGTCGCCTCGATCTCGAGAACATCCCCCGCGCCCTTGCCAATTTCGACACGACGGGTTTCGTCAAACTGGTCGCCGAAGCGGAATCGCAACGCCTGATCGGTGCGCAGATCCTCGCTCACAACGCCGGCGAGATGATCCAGACGGCGGCGATCGCGATTAAATATCGCATGACCGTGCAGGAACTTGGCAACATGCTGTTTCCCTATCTGGTGATGACCGAAGGGCTCAAACTCACGGCCCAGACCTTCACCAGGGACGTCTCGCAACTCTCTTGCTGTGCCGGTTGAATTTCGTAACCATCGAAAGGAGTTTCCCCATGAACGGACATCCGATTGCCGCCTCGACAATCGCGCGCCGGCTTGCCCTTCTGGCGGGCCTGATCGCACTTCCGGCCGTGGCATGTGCCGCGCCATCCGGCGTGATGGGACCGAAGGACGCGCCAAACCCCGGCAATCCGCCGGCTCCCGCCGCATCGTTCATCAGCCACGGCAAAACCATGTCCCTCGCCGCCTACAAGGGGCATCCCATCATGCTCTGGCAGGTGGCGACCTGGTGCGGCAGCTGCCGCGCCGGGTTGCGCGTTTTGGCTGAGAACAAGGCGATGATCGACCGGTCCGGCATCCGGGTCATTGTCCTGCGCGATTACGAAAACGGCGGCTATCCTGGCATCGGTATCACAAAATTCGCCACGCAGGCGGCACCGAGCCTGATCGGCGACCCGCATTTCATCTTCGGTGACGACTCCAAGGCCCTCTATGCGCTCTACAACCCGCATCATTACGTCGATGTCTATGACCTGATCAGCAAAGAGCGAAAGATCACGACGGTCTCCTCGACCCCCTCGGCGACGTTCGGCAAGATCAAGGCATTCATCGCCGCGGACCCTTCATCATGATGACCGCGACGATGCAGAACATTGTGCAGATGCCGATTGCGATCCGCATGGCCTTGTCGGACCGGCGCGCGCGGCTCTGGGGCGTGGCGACGTTCCTGATCGGGCTGATCGTCTATCTCCTCGTCCTGCCCGCCACGGATACGGGTGGCGCGATCGGCCTCGTTTCGCTGCAATTCCTGACCCCCGGCGAAGCGGTGCTGGCCCTGATCATGGCGGCGCTGCTCGGCCTGACCGTGGCGCTCGGGATCTACGGGTTGAGGCAGGGCGCCAGCGCGGCGTCCGGCACATCCATGCTGGGCGCCGCGATTGCCGTGCTGCCGACGCTACTGTGCTGTTCGCCGGTGCTGCCCCTGGCGATCGCCGCCATCGCTTCGGTGCTGCCGGCCGCCGGAGCCCTGGGCCTGCCGATCCAGGGTTTCGTGGCCACCCACGAGATGTGGCTCTACGGCCTCGCCATCGCGCTGATGGTCTGGGGGCTCTACGGCAACGCCCGCCGCGCCCTGCAGTGCGCCTGTTAGGCGGCGTGCGGCTCGGCGCGGCCCGCCGCCGTGGCTTGCGGCACGTCGATCAATCTGCCGGTATGCACATCGTAGATATAGCCATGAATGGGAATGTCGCGCGGCACCAGCGGGTGACGGCGAATGCGCTGCACATCCTCAAGGACGCTCTGCGATTGATCCGAAATGGTCAACCAGCTGATCATCTCCCCCTCGGCCGACCCGCCGCCGCCGCCCGCATCATGCCATCCGCCAGCATCGATCGCGGCACATTTCAGGCTGCTGCGGAGCAGTTTGCGCATCACCTCGTCCGTAAACGTCTCCATCCCGCAATCGGTGTGATGAATGACAAACCACTCGCGCGTGCCGAGCAGCTTGTAGGAAATGACCAGGGACCGGATCGCATCGTCGCTGGCGCGGCCACCAGCGTTGCGGATCACATGAGCGTCGCCCTCGGCCAGCCCGGCATATTTCGCCGGGTCGAGCCGCGCATCCATGCAGGTCAGAATCGCGAAATGCCGGCCGGGCGGCATCGGGAGCCTGCCCTTCTCGCCGAACTCCTCGGCGTATTTCGCATTGACCGATAAAATCTCATCTCTGATCTTGCTCATGCGGCATTCCCTCGCGATTTTTGGTTGAAGCCGACCCGTTCCGGGGCGGCAACACTTTGTCTAGACCCGATCGAGCGGCGTTGCGACTGAATTTTCGAGGGGCGCCGAACCGGCGCGCGGATCGCCTGGATGACAAGGTCCTTGTCATCCAGGTGTCCGACTTGTAGCCGGAGAAAGGGTCCGGCATGGCCGAGACGTCAGACGGTCAGGTGCCGTACCGATCAACAAGGGAGAACGACCATGATCGAAACGATCGGCGAGCAAACCGCACAGGGTCCGAAATCATCGCCGAGGATCATCGGCCTCCTGACCAGCGGCGGTGACTGTGCCGGCCTCAACGCGGTGATCCGCGCCGTCGTGACCCGCGCGATCGAAGGGTATGGCTGGCGGGTTTTTGGCATCCATCAGGGCACCATGGGGCTGCTGCGTCGGCCCATCGAGTTCGAGGAGCTTGATCTGCGGGTTTCGGGAGCCGGCAATCTGCGCTCGGCCGGCACGATTCTGGGAACGACGAACAAAGGCAACCCGTTCGCGTTTCCGATGCCCGACGGAACCCGGCTCGACCGCTCAGCCGAGGTGATCGCGGCCATCCACGAGCTGGGGATCGACGCGCTGATCGGCATCGGCGGTGATGGCAGCCACGCCATCCTGCGGCGACTCGCCCAGCAAGGCGGCCTCAATTTCGTCGGGATTCCGAAAACGATCGATAACGACATCGGGGTGACCGAAACCTCGGTCGGATATGATACCGCGGTGATGGTCGCGACCGAAGCGCTCGACCGGCTGCAACCGACCGCGGCAAGCCACGACCGCGTGATGATCCTGGAGGTGATGGGGCGCGACGCCGGGCATATCGCCCTTGCCGCCGGTATTGCCGGCGGTGCCGACGTGATCCTGATTCCCGAGATCCCCTACGAGATGGACAAGGTGGCCGCCCATATCGGCCGGCTCCGCAACCGTGGCAGAAATTTCGCCCTCGTCGTCGTCGCGGAGGCGGTGCCCAACCTCACCGGGCAAAGTGTGTGGCAGCGCCAGACCGGCGGTGCCACGACCTATGGCGGCATCGGCCATATCCTTGGAACCGTGATCGCCGACCTCACCGGCGCGGAAACAAGGGTCACCGTGCTCGGCCATGTGCAGCGCGGTGGCCAGCCGACCTGGAACGACCGGCTGATCGCCTCGGCCTTCGGCGTCCGCGCTGTCGATCTGGTCGCGGAGGGTCGCTTTGATCGAATGGTCGCGTGGCAAAACCGGCGCGTCATCGACGTGCCGCTCTCCGAGGCGGTACAGGCGCCGAGCCGGGTGGACCGCGAGGGTGTCCTGATCCGCACCGCCCGCGGCCTTGGTATTTCCTTCGGCGACATCTGAGCGGGCGGCTTCAACCCCGGCGCAGGGTGAAATTGCGTGTCGAGCCGGGATGCCGCATCCTCATGGCATGACTGATCTTCCGCCGCGATTATCGACCGCCGGCCCGGTCGCCCGTCTCTGTCTGTCGCGCCCGGCGCGGCGCAACCGCCTGGGTATCGACGACATCACGACCCTGCGCGCCCATCTCGCCACCGTCGCCGCCGATCCCGACATCCGCGTTCTGATCATCGAGGCGATCGGTCCGGTCTTCTCCGCCGGCTTCGACCTCGATGCCCTGGCCGGCGGCGACATCGGCGACGCCGAGGATGGTCCCGGCGGGATCGGTGCCGTCGCATCGGCCCTGGCGGCGCTGCCGCAGCCCACGATCGCGCGGTTGCACGGCAATGTGTATGGCGGCGCGGTCGATCTCGCCCTCGCCTGCGATTTCCGGGTCGGCACGGCGGCTATTTCCGTCCTGATGCCGGCCGCCCGCCTCGGCCTGCACTACTACCGCTCCGGCCTTGCCCGCGCCGTCCAGCGCCTGGGGCCGGACGCAACGCGGCTGATCTTCATCCTCGCCGAACCGCTCGACGCGGCCTCCCTCCTGCGACTGGGCTTTCTCACCCATCTGGTCCCCCCCGCCGCTCTCGATGCCACGGTCGATGCGCTGGCAAGCCGCCTCGTCACCAACGCCGCCCCCGCCGTGAAAGGCATGAAAGCCGCAATCGAGGCGTTGGCAACTCACCATTTCGACCCGTCCCGCTTCGCCGCCAGCCTCGAGGCCGCGCATAAAAGCCCGGAATTCCGCGATGCCCTCGCCGCGCTCGGCCGCGCGCGTTCATGACATCGCGCGGCGGCGGGGCAGTGGATCGCATCCATCGGCGGGGGCAATGTCGCAACGGTACGCCGATGATGTCGTGAAATCTAAAGACGGGATGGGGGCGACACGGCAGTATCGTCTTGCGCCGGGATTTTTTAGGAGTAATCAGGATGTCGGGTGATTTGTCTGGTTCAATTCGAAATCTCGTCGCCCGCCGTCGTCCCTTTCATATGCTGGAAGCGCCGTTCTACACCGATCCCGCGATCTTCCGCGCCGATCTCGATCTGATCTTTTTCCGCCACTGGATTTTCGTCGGCGTCGAGCCCGACATTGCCGAACCGGGCGACGTCATGACGGTGAATATCGGCGACGCGGCGATTTTGATCACACGGGACGACGATGGTGCGATCCATGCGATGCATAATATCTGCCGCCACCGTGCCGCCCGCCTCGTCTCGACCGAAACCGCCACGGTCGGTCGCCTTGTGTGCCCTTATCACGCCTGGACCTACGGGCTCGATGGCGCGTTGCTCCACGCCGATCACATGGGCGATGATTTCGATCCTGCGTGCCACGGCCTGCGCAAAATCCACATCCGCTCCCTTGCGGGCCTGTTATTCGTCTGCCTTGCCGAGAACCCGCCCGCCGATTTCGACGAGATGGCGCGGATCACCGCCCCCTATATCGCGCCCCACGAGATCGCGAACTGCAAAATTGCCCATCAGATCGATCTGATCGAGGAGGGCAACTGGAAGCTCACGATGGAGAATAATCGCGAGTGCTACCATTGCGCCCTCAACCACCCCGAACTCACCACCTCGATCTTCGAATACGGGTTCGGCTTCGAGACCGATGAGTCCGACCCCGTCCGCGTCGCTCAGCGCCAGAATTATGATCAGATGGTCGAACGCTCCTGCGCCGCCTGGGATCGCGCCGGTTTCCCCTCGACCGAAATCGGCCATCTCGACGACATGATCTCCGGCTACCGCATCGGCCGCATGCCGATGGATCGCGACGGCGAATCCCAGACGCTGGATACCAAAATCGCCAGCCGAAAACTCCTCGGCCGGGCCACGGACAAACGCCTCGGCGATCTCTCGTTCCACACCCAGCCGAATTCCTGGCATCATTTCATGAGCGATCATATCGTCAGCTTTGCGGTCTTCCCGCTCGGCCCGGATCGCACCTTGCTGCGCACCAAATGGCTGGTCCATCGCGACGCGATCGAAGGGGTCGATTACGACCTCGAAAACCTCATCCGGGTCTGGCGCGAAACCAACATCCAGGACGGTAATCTGGTCGGCCTCGCCCAGCGGGGTGCTGCAAGCAGCTTCTACACCCCAGGCCCCTATTCACCGCAGACCGAAGGCCAGGTCGAGCAATTCGTGAACTGGTACATCAAGCGGATGGAAGCCGGCCTCGCATGAGCGCAGCCCCCGGCACCGCCGCCGCCCAGTGCATTGCCGCGCGCGACGGTCTCGCCCCCTGGTCCGCCGAAACCGACGATGAATTGCTCTGCGTCGCACTTCACGACGAAACCGCCGATGTCCGCAGCTTCACCTTCGCCCCGCGAAGCGCGAGCCGGTTCCATTACCTCCCCGGCCAGTTCCTCACCTTCGACATCCCGACCGAGCGCGGCATCGTCCAGCGCTGCTACACCATCGCCTCATCGCCGACCCGTCCGGACCGGCTGACCATCACGGTGAAACGCCAGCGCGGCGGCATCGTCTCGCCCTGGCTGCACGATCATCTCCGCCCCGGCATGAGCCTGCGCGCCCTCGGCCCGATGGGCGATTTCACTTTCGCAGCGAGCCCGACCCGCACCGACCCCCACCTCTTCATCTCCGGCGGCTCCGGCATTACCCCGCTGATGTCGATGACCCGCGCCCATTACGATCTCGCACCGGAGACCGACATCGTCTTCCTCCATTTCGCCCGCACGCCGGACGATATCATCTTCCGCGACGAGCTTGCCCTGATGGCGCGCACCATGCCCAACCTCCGCATCATCGCGGTCTGCGAAGCCGATTCCCCCGGCACGCGCTGGGGCGGCCCACGCGGCCGCGTCGACGCCACCATGCTCAAACTCCTGGTCCCCGACCTCGCGACCCGCACGATCTTCAACTGTGGCCCCGCCCCGTTCATGGCCGCCATCCGCGCCGCTCTGCCCACGCTCGGCGTCGATCGGGTGAACTACCACGAGGAAAGCTTCGATTTTGCCACCCTGAACGACGCCGCGCCGGAAACCCAGGCCAGCCCAAACAACATCACCACCAGCTTCGCGGTAAACTTCACCAAATCCGCCCGCAGCATCGACATCGCCGCCGACCAGTTCATCCTCGCCGCCGCCCGCGCCGCCGGCATGCGCCTGCCCTCGTCCTGCACCAAAGGCATGTGCGGCACCTGCAAGAGCAAACTCCTCTCCGGTCACGTCGACATGCAGCACCAGGGCGGCATCCGCCAGCGCGAGATCGACCAGGGCATGATCCTGATCTGCTGCGCGCGCCCCCTGTCCGACCTCGTGATCGAGCGCTGAGCATGAACATCGCCCGCCTCGCCCATTTCGGTTTCCTCACCTTGCCGGATTATTCCATGATCGCGGTCGCCAGCGCGATCGAGGCGCTCCGCATGGCCAACCGCTGCGCCGGCCGGCCGATCTACAGCTGGACCATCCACGCCCTGAACGACACCCCGGTCCCCGCCAGCAACGGCATGGCGATCAGCCCGACCCGCAAGCTCGGCCGCGCCACGCCGCCCGATCCGCTGCCCGATCTGGTATTCGTCTGCGGCGGCGTCGATGTCCGCAGCGTCGTCGGCCAACCCCATCTCGCCGCCCTGCGCCGCCTCGCCCGCGAAGGTGTTGCCCTCGGCGCGCTCTGCACCGGCACCTTCGCCCTCGCCGAAGCCGGGCTGCTCGATGGCTATCGCTGCGCCGTTCATTGGGAGGATGCCGCCGCGATGCGCGAAGCCTTCCCCGCGATCGAACTGGTCAACGAGCTCTTCGTGCTCGACCGCAACCGCCTCACCTGCACCGGCGGCATCGGCCCGCTCGACATGATGCTCCACCTGATCGAAGCCAAACTCGGCCGCGTCATCGCCGAACACGTCGCGGTCACCTTCATCCTCGACCGGATCAGGCCGAGCGGCGAACGCCAGCCGATCGCGGCGGGCGACCGCGTCACCCCCGACCAGCCGGTGCTCGCCCGTGCCATGACCATGATCGAATCCCGGCTCGACGAACCGGCCCTGCCTACCGCCATCGCCGCCGAACTCGGCCTCTCGCTCCGCCAGCTCCAGCGCCTGTTCCGTGCGCATCTGAACGAAACCCCCGCCGGTTTCATCAAATCCCTCCGCCTGCACCGCGCGCAGTCCATGCTCCAGGCGCGCGACCTGCCGGTGACCGCGGTGGCCATGGCCTGCGGCTTCGGCTCCAGCGCCTATTTCGCCAGCGCCTACCGCGCCCATTTCGGCTACTCGCCCCGCGCCGAACGCCAGCTCCGCGCGATCGCCGCCGTCGCCCCCCGCACGGCCTCGCTCGCATGAGCGCCACCACCGAAGCGCTGTTCCGCCCGCTCACCCTCCGCCGGCTGACCATCCGCAACCGGCTGATGAGCACCAGCCACGCTCCCGGCTACGGGCGGGACGGCAAACCGCAGGAGCGCTACCAGCTCTACCACGCCGAAAAGGCCAAGGGCGGCATCGGCCTGACCATGTTCGGCGGCTCCTCCTCGGTCTCGCCCGACAGTCCCGCCGCCCCCTGGAACCAGATCTCGGTCGCCGATGACAGCGTGATCCCCTATTTCCGCCAATTCGCCGACCGCGTGCACCAGCACGGCGCCGCGCTGATGATCCAGCTCACCCATATGGGCCGCCGCACCCGCTGGGATACCGAACACTGGCTGCCCACCATTTCCGCCTCGCCCCGCCGCGAACCCGCCAGCCGCTCGATCCCGCGCGAGATGAACCAGGACGATATCGACCGCGTCGTGGCCGATTTCGCCGCCGCCGCCCGCCGCGCGCGTGACGGCGGGCTGGATGGCTGTGAAATCTCCGCCGCCCACGGCCATCTGGTCGACCAGTTCTGGTCCCCCTCGGTCAATCACCGCACCGATGGTTACGGTGGCGCCCTGCTCAACCGGCTGCGCTTCGGCTTTGAAATCCTCGCCGCGATGCGCCGCGCCGCCGGCGATGATTTCGTCATCGGCATGCGCATGTCCGGCGATGAATTGTTCGATGAAGGGCTGAGTGCCGACGACTGCATCGAAATCGCCGCCGCCCATGTCGAGCGCGGCCTGGTCGATTTCGTCAACGTCATGGGCGGTCAGGCGCGGGATCACCTCGCCCACGCGGTCTCGCTGCCCAACATGGCCTTCCCGGTCGCCCCGTTCCTCCACCTCGCCAGCGCGATCCGCCGCGAGGTCGAAATCCCGGTCTTCCACGCCCAGCGCATCACCGATTTCGCGACCGCCGCCCGCGCCGTCGCCGAAGGCCATGTCGATATGGTGGCGATGACCCGCGCCCATATCGCGGACCCGCATATCGGCCGCAAACTGCTCGAAGGCCGCGCCGACGACATCCGCCAATGCGTCGGTGCGGGTTACTGCATCGACCGGATCTATACCGGCGCCGACGCGCTCTGCATCCAGAACGCCGCCACCGGCCGCGAAGCCACCATGCCGCACGAGATCCCCCGCGCCGCAACGCCAAGGCGCGTCGTCATCGTCGGCGGCGGCCCCGCCGGGCTCGAAGCCGCCCGGGTCTGCGCCGCGCGCGGCCATCACGTGGTCCTGTTCGAACGCGAACCCAGCCTCGGTGGTGCGATCAACATCGCCGCCAAAGCCGGCTGGCGCGAGGCGCTCTCCGGCATCCCCCGCTGGCTCGCAGCACAGATCCGCAAATCCGGCGTCGACATCCGCCTCGCCACCGCCGCCGACCCCGCCGCGATCCTCGCCGAACGCCCGGACATCGTGATCATCGCAACCGGCGGCGCGCCCAACCAAGGCTTCATCCCCGGCGCCGATCTCGTCGTCACCACCACCGACATAATGCGTCAGGGCATGGAACTATCGGGCTCGGTCCTGCTCTACGACAACATGGGCCAGCACAACGCCGCCTCCTGCGCCGAGCTGCTCGCCACTCGCGGCGCGCTTGTCGAACTCGCGACCCCGGACCGGATGGCGGCGGAAGAAGTCGGCACCACCAACCAGCCGGTGCATCTGCGCAACCTATACAAACTCGGCGTCATCATCAGCCCCAATCTCGACCTTCTCGAAATCCGCCGCGAAGACAACCGCCTGATCGCCGTGCTGCGCAACACCATGGATTTGTCGGAGGAAGAACGCGTGATCGACCACGTCGCGGTCGATTTCGGCACGCTGCCGGTCGATCATCTCTACACCGACCTCAAGGACGGTGCTGCCAATCGCGGCATCACCGACATCGCCGCCCTGATCGCCGGCCAGCCCCAACCCGAGGCCAGCGCTCCCGGCTACCGCCTCTACCGCATCGGCGACGCCGCCGCCGGCCGCAACATCCACGCCGCGATCTACGACGCGCTGCGCCTGTGCAAGGACCTCTGATGGAAGGCAGCGCCCTGGTGCTGCTGTCCTGGCTGATGCTCGCCGGCCTCGCGATCCAGACCGCCCGCCTCGCCACCATCTGGCGGCGCGGCGCCCCCGCCCCGGTCGACTGGCGCACCGGCCTGCTCGCCCTGCCCCGCCGCTACCTCGTCGATGTCCACGCCATCGTCGGCCGCAACCCCGCAGCCGCGCGAATGCACCAGGCCATCGCCGGCGGTCTGCTGGCCGGCACCGCCCTGCTCCTGCTCGGCGCGATCCCCTGGCTGCGATCCTCATCGCTCTACTGGCTGCTGGTCGCCCTCGCCTTCGCCGTCGCCCTCGCCGGTGCCGCGCTGGTCCGCCGCCGCCGCACCCCGATCCGCCCGCCCACTTTGTCCGGCGGTGCGTTCCTCACTTTGCCGCTCCACCTCGCCGCCTACGCCACCGGCTGCCTGCTCACCGCCCTGTTCGGCGGCTTGATCGGCTGGATCGGCCTGTTCCTCGCCGCGTTCGGCGGCATCAACCTGATCGCCGGACTCACCACCGGCCCGATGCGCCACGCCATCGCCGGCGCCTTGCACCTCGCCGCCCACCCACGGCCGGATCGTTTCTCCGGCGCCCCCGCCAGCGCGCTCGCCCCGATCGACCTCACCGCCCCCCGTCTCGGCATCGCCACCATCGAGGATTTCGCCTGGAACCGCCTGCTCGGCTTCGATGCCTGCATCCAGTGCGGCCGCTGCGAAGCCGCCTGCCCCGCCTTTGCGGCCGGCCAGCCGCTCAATCCCAAAGCCCTGATCCAGGATCTCTGCGCCGCCAGCCACCACCAACCAACCTACACCGGCAGCCCCCACCCCGGGATCACCATGCGCGGCCCGATCCTCGGCACGCTGCATCCCGAAACGCTCTGGTCCTGCACCACCTGCCGCGCCTGCGTCGCCGCCTGCCCGATGATGATCGAACATGTCGACGCCATCATCGACCTCCGCCGCCACCTCACCCTCGAGCACGGCGCCGCCCCCGGCAAAGCCGATGCCAGCCTCGCCGCCCTCCGCTACACCGACAACACCACCGGCCGCGCGCCCGACCAGCGGCTCGATGTCCTCGCCGGGCTGAACATCCGGACCATCGCACCGGGCGAATCGGTCGACACCCTGCTCTGGCTGGGCGACGGCGCGTTCGACCGCCGCTACGGTGAAACCCTGCGCGCCCTGATCGCCATCCTGCGCGCCGCCGACCTCGATTTCGCCATCCTGGGCCCCGCCGAGCGCGACTGCGGCGACCTCGCCCGCCGCCTCGGCGACGAAGCCGGCTTCGCCCGCCTCGCCCAGGCCAATATCCCGCAACTGAACGACATCAGCTTCCAGCGCATCGTCACCGCCGACCCCCACGCCCTGCACGTGCTGCGCCAGGAATACCCCGCCTTCGGTGGCCACTACACCATCATCCACCACACAGCACTCATCGCCGACCTGCTCGCCGCCGGCACGATCACCCTGCCCGCGCCCGCCACCACGACCATCACCTATCACGACCCCTGCTACCTCGCCCGCTACAATGGCGAGACCGAAGCGCCCCGCCGCATCCTCGCCCGCCTGACCACCAAACCGGTCGAAATGGCCCGCAACGGCACCAACGGCTTCTGCTGCGGCGGCGGCGGCGGCGCGCCGGTCACCGACATCCAGGGCAAACACCGCATCCCCGACCTCCGGATGGATCAGGCCCGTGCCACCAACGCCACCATCGTCGCCGTCGCCTGCCCCGGCTGCACCGCGATGCTCGAAGGCGTCATCGGCCCGCGCCCCCTGATCCGCGACCTCGCCCAGCTCGTCCACGCGGCGATGTCATGATCCGCCGCGACCCCCGCGCCGAACGCGCTGCCATGACCACCGCGACCACCCCCCGCCTCCGGCTCGACCGCACCCACCGTACCGGCGCCGACCCCACAGCCGCACCCGCGACCACC